>NZ_DDOP01000030.1:0-71203 GCF_002341725.1 Bradyrhizobium sp. UBA2491 | reverse complement strand
CGGTCGGCCATCTCGGTGATGACCTGCCACGCATCTGGCGACAGCCGCTCGCGCAAGCCCGTGGCCGTGCGCTGCGCCGATCGCACCAGCGACAGCGCCGAGCCGAATTTGTCCTCGCTTTGCAGCGCTTCGAGCGCGACCTTGGCGGGGTTGGCGCGCGCGGTCTGCGAGGCCGCGCCCCAGGCCACCAGCATGCGCTGGATGCGCTCGGCCGAATGCATCGTCGGTGCGGTACCGCTCGCATTCGCCCGCGCCTGATCGCGCAGCGGCGTGCACAGTGCGCGGATCAGGCGGATGGTGGCCTCGGCGCGCTCCAGATAGCGGCCGAGCCAGAACAGATTGTCGGCGGCGCGGCTCGGCAACACGCCGGCGATGCGGCGGATGCGGACGGTGTCGACCGCCGGCAACAAGGTCGAGGTCGCAACAGCCTTGTCGGAGACCACCCAGACGTCGGCGGACACCGCGCCGTCACCCATCGATACCGCGCGCGCATCGGCCCGATCGGCGATCCGGCAGAAGCCGCCGGGCAGCACGGTCCAGCCATTCGGCGTTGCCGCCGCGAACACCCTGAGCACGAAGGGACGCGGCGCGATCCGGCCGTTCTCCCACACCGGCGTCGTGGACAGCCGCACCAGCTCCTGGCCGACATAGTCGATGCCGCGGTGGCTGATCGCATCCCTCAGGCGGTCGCGGTCCGCCGCCGACAATTCGCCCGGCAGCACCGGACCATTGCCCGGAAAGTCCGCAACGCCGCGGCCATAGGCGCCCTCGATCGCGAACTCGTCGAGCCGCGACAACACCTGTTCGCGGGCGGACTTCTGGCCGCACCACCACGTCGCGATGTGCGGCATCATCAGGTCTTCGGAGAGCAAACGTCGACAGAGATTGGGCAGGAAGCCGAGCAGCGCCCTCGCCTCCAGCACGCCGGAGCCTGGCATGTTGGCGACCACGACGCCACCCTTGCGCAGCACCTCGACGAGGCCCGGCACGCCGAGATAGGAGGACGCGTCGAGCTCGAGCGGATCGAGCATGTTGGAATCGACCCGCCGCAGCAGCACGTCGAGCCGCTTCAGCCCGGCGACGGTGCGGATGTGGATGCGATCGCCGGAGACGGCGAGATCATCGCCCTCGACCAGGAGGAAGCCGAGATAGCGGGCGAGCGTGGCGTGCTCGAAATAGGTCTCGCTGAACGCGCCAGGCGTGAGCAGACCAATCCGCGGTTCGTCGCGATCGGCGCTGGCGCGAAGTGAATCACGGAACGCTTCGAAGAACGGCGCTACCCGCTCGACATTCATCGATTTGTAGAGATCGGAAAAGGCACGCGACAGCACCAGGCGGTTCTCCAGCGCATAGCCCGCGCCGGACGGCGCCTGCGTGCGATCTCCGAGCACCCACCAACGGCCATCGGGCCCACGGCCGATGTCAGCGGCATAGAGATGCAGATAGCGGCCGCCGGGCGGCTTGATGCCGCTGACGGCGCGCAGATACTCGCTGCTGCCGGCGATCGCCGCCGCGGGGATCGCACCTTCGGCGACCAGGCGGCCTTCGCCGTAGAGATCACCCAGCACCATTTCCAGGAGCTGCGCGCGTTGCGCGACGCCGGCGGCGAGCTGGCGCCAGTCGGCCGCATCGATGATCAGCGGCAGATGGCTGAGCGGCCAGATCCGGTCGGAGGTATCGCCCGGCGCCCGATAGGTGACGCCGGCCTCACGCAGATGGCGGTCGGCCGCGGCAAAGCGGCGCTCGATATCGGCCGGCGACAGCGCGGCGAACGCATCGAAGAAGCGGCTCCAGACCGGCCGTGGCGCACCGTTGTCGGCAATATATTCATCCGGAATGCCCGGAAGCCGGACATAATCGCGGGTCCATTGCGCCATCCGGCGCTGGCGGGGACGGGCCCTGCTCTCCTGACTGTTGCCTTGCCCACCCGACACGGTCATTGCACTTCCCCTCGACACAATTAGTGCAGGAGCGGCGTCCGCAAGTCGAGGGTCAAGGGAAACTCAATTGTGCGTTCCTCTGGCGGCGCCTCGATCTTGCCGGGGGTATGGCCATGCGGCTGGAAGCGTGCCAGCCGCCGCGCCTCGGCCTCGTAGGAATTGACCGGCTTGGTCTCGTAGTTGCGGCCGCCGGGATGGGCGACGTGATAGACGCAGCCGCCGAGCGAGCGGCCGTTCCAGGTGTCGATCAAGTCGAAGGTCAGCGGCGCGTGCACCGGAATGGTCGGATGCAGGCCGGACGCCGGCTGCCAGGCCTTGAAGCGGACGCCGGCCACCGCCTCGCCAGCGCGGCCAGTCTCGGTCATCGGCATCCGCCGGCCGTTGCAGGTGATGACATGGCGGCCCTCGATGAAACCCGTCGCCTTGACCTGCAACCTCTCGACCGATGAATCGACATACCGCACGGTGCCGCCCGCGGTGCCCTCCTCGCCCAGCACGTGCCAGGGCTCGAGCGCCTGCCGCAGTTCGAGGCCGACGCCGCCATGATGGACGCGGCCGAAGGCGGGGAAGCGGAATTCGAGCTGGGCCTGATACCATTCCGGTTCGACGTCGTAGCCGGATCGCCTGAGCTCGGCGAGCACGCCCACGAAATCCTCCCAGAGGAAATGCGGCAGCATGAAACGGTCATGCAGCGCGGTGCCCCAGCGCACGAACTTGCCCTGCTGCGGCTCGCGCCACAGCTTGGCGATCAGCGCGCGGATCAACAGCTGCTGCGCCAGCGACATGCGTGGGTCGGGCGGCATTTCGAGCGCACGGAATTCGACCAGGCCGAGCCGGCCGGTCGGCCCGTCAGGCGAATAGAGCTTGTCGATGCAGATCTCGGCGCGATGGGTGTTGCCGGTGATGTCGACCAGGATGTGCCGGAACAGCCGGTCGACCAGCCATAGCGGCGCGTCCATCCCAGGCGGCGGCACGTGCGCCAGCGCAATCTCCAGTTCATAGAGCCCGTCATGCCGCGCCTCGTCGATCCGTGGCGCCTGGCTGGTCGGGCCGATGAACATGCCGGAAAACAGATAGGACAGCGACGGATGCCGCTGCCAATACAGCACGAGGCTCTTCAACAGGTCCGGCCGGCGCAGGAACGGCGAATCCTCCGGCTTGCTGCCGCCGACCACGATGTGGTTGCCGCCGCCGGTGCCGGTGTGGCGGCCATCGATCAGGAAGCGGTTGGCGCCGAGTCGGATCTTCGCGGAGTCCTCGTAGAGGCCGAGGGTGATGTCGACGGCCTCGCGCCAGCTCTGCGCCGGCTGCACATTGATCTCGATCACGCCGGGATCGGGCGTCACCTTGATCACCTCGATGCGTGGATCGAACGGCGGCGCGTAGCCTTCGACGTGGACTTGCAGCTGCAACTCTTCTGCGGCGGCTTCGATCGCGGCGATCAGATCGAGATAATCCTCGACCTTCTCGACCGGCGGCATGAAGGCGCACAGCACGCCATCGCGCACCTCGATCGACATTGCGGTGCGCACCGGCAGCGGCTCGGGGATCTCCTTCAACGCTTGCTTCAGCTCGTCTGAAAGCGCGTCGCGCGGCGCCATCGGATCGCGCTCGACGATGTAGGGGTAGTCATCCGGGGGAACATATTCGAGCGAGGCGATCGGGAGCCGCAAGCCCAGCGGGGAATCGCCGGGCGACAGGAACAGATGGCTGCGCCGGAGCTTCCAGCGCTCGCTGCGCCAGCGCGCCGGCACGCGATCCGCGAGCGGATTCCAGCGCTGGATCGGCAGCACATAGCCCTTCGGCGTGGTCAACCCCTCGTCGAACACCCGCGCGAGACGTGCACGCTCTTCCGGATCGGTCAGCCTGGAATTGTCGGGGGTCACGTTGGCCGGCAGGCCGGCTTCGCGCTGTAGCCAGAAGGCGGGGTCTTCATAGGCCGGCATGACGTAATCCGCACCAAGACCAAGCCGTGTTGCGATTGCCTCGACGAAGCGCCCGGCGTCCGCGACCTCGGCCTTGCGCGGGTTTTCGATGCTCGCGATCAGCTCGGCATTGTTCCAGATCGGCTTGCCGTCCTTGCGCCAGTACAGCCCGAACGCCCAGCGCGGCAGGCTCTCGCCGGGATACCATTTACCCTGGCCGTAATGCAGCAGGCCACCGGGCGCGAACCGCGTGCGTAGCTTGCGGATCAATTCGTCGGCCAGCGCGCGCTTGGTCGGGCCGACCGCGGCGACGTTCCATTCCGCCGATTCCAGATCGTCGACCGAGACGAAGGTGGGCTCGCCGCCCATGGTCAGCCGCACGTCGTCCTTTGTCAGATCGACGTCGATCTGCTCGCCGAGCCGGTCGAGCCGCGCCCAGGATTCATCGGAGAACGGCTTGGTGATCCGCGGCGCTTCGCGGATGCGCTTGACGCTCATCTCGAAGCCGAACTCGACATTGGCGGCGCCTGCGGTTCCGGTCACCGGCGCAGCCGAGCGGTAGTGCGGCGTGGCGCAGACCGGGATGTGTCCCTCGCCGGTCAGCATGCCGGACGTGACGTCGAAACCGATCCAGCCCGCGCCAGGCAGGTAGACCTCGGCCCAAGCGTGCAGGTCGGTGAAATCGCTCTCGACCTCGCGCGGCCCCTCGATCGGATCGATGTCGGGCCGGACCTGGATGAGGTAGCCGGAGACGAAGCGCGTCGCGAGCCCGAGATGGCGCAATGCCTGGATCAGAAGCCAGGCCGAATCGCGGCAGGAGCCGGAGTTTGCGGCCAGCGTCTCCTCCGGCGTCTGCACGCCGGACTCCATGCGAACGATGTAGCCGATCCTCTTCTGCAACTGCGCATTCAGCTCGACAAGGAAGTTGACGGTGCTGTCGGCCCTGCGCGGAATATCGTTGAGGTATGCGGCGAGCAGCGGGCCCGGTTCGTCCGTCTCGAGATACGGCGCAAGTTCGGCCTTGAGATCGCCGGGATATTCGAACGGGAAGCTGTTGGCATAGGGCTCGACGAAGAAATCGAACGGGTTGACCACCGTCATCTCTGCGGTGAAATCCACCTCGACCTTGAGCTCGGTCGCCTTCTCCGGAAAGACGTAGCGTGCCAGCCAGTTGCCCTGCGGGTCCTGCTGCCAGTTCACGAAGTGATTTGATGGCGTGACCTTGAGCGAATAGCTCAGGATCGGCGTGCGCGTATGCGGCGCGGGCCGGAGCCGAATGGTCTGGGGCCCGAGTTCGATCGGCCGGTCGTATTTGTAATGCGTGACGTGATGCAGTGCGACCGATATCGACACGGACCGAGGACTCCAGCAGCTTTTTTGAGCAGAACACTGGTTCCGGTCGACATCAAGCACTAACAACGGGCACGGAGTGCCCAAGCGGCGAGCGGGGCCGTAGCCCGGATGGAGCCAACGGGTCGCGCGAACGCGCGCCCGATGGCTCCATCCGGGCTACGGGACTAACGTCCGATCGGGCCCGAGACCTGCGAAGCAAGCTGCTGGGCGAGCATGTGATAGCCCTCGGGAGTCAAGTGTACACCATCGGGCTGATGCGGAAGTCCGCCCAGCATCCCGTTCGAGAGCATGATCACCTTGATGCCACGGGCACTGAGTCGGCTTTGAATATCCGCGGTCCGGTCCGGGCTGCCCTTGCGCCGGTCATTGCCGCCCGGCTGGAGAATAACCGCGCTGGTCCCGTTCGGAACCGCCCGGTCCAGCCGTTGCAGCATGCCTTCCGTGGTATCGCCATTGATGCCGGCGTTCACGACGCGGACATTCAGCCCCTTCGCCCGCAGGATCGCTTCGAGCTGCGCGGGATAGGCCTGGTTGCGCGCCACGCCCTTGCCGTAGGTGTTGCTCGCGCCAAGCGCCACGATGGTCGCGGCGTCAGCCGATACGGCGCCAAGACTGAGCGCGGCGAGCAATGCGAGGCATCCAAAGATTCCCGACCGACGCGCGCGCATGTGTCCTCCATCAGGTCGAACATGCCACGTCATGCTGGTGACGTGGCTACATCGTGGCTCCGAGCACCCACGGCGCGAACTCGGCGCCGCCGAAATCGAAGCTCTCGCTCTTGGTCGGCTGGCCCGAGGCGGTCTTGAGGATGAGGTCGAAGATGCGCTGGCCGCATTCCTGCACGCTCTCCTCGCCGTCGAGGATGGTGCCGCAATTGACGTCCATGTCGTCTTCCATCCGCTTGTACATCGGCGTGTTGGTGGCGAGCTTGATCGAGGGCGCAGGCTTGCAGCCGAACACGCTGCCACGGCCAGTGGTGAAGCAGACCAGGTTGGCGCCGCCGGCGACCTGCCCGGTCGCTGCGACCGGGTCGTAGCCGGGCGTGTCCATGAATACGAAGCCCTTCTTGGTGACCGGCTCGGCATAGTGCAGCACATCGACCAGGTTGGTGCTGCCGGCCTTGGCCATCGCGCCGAGCGACTTCTCCAGGATCGTGGTCAGACCGCCGGCCTTGTTGCCGGGACTCGGATTGGCGTTCATCTCGGCGCCCTCGCGCTGGGTGTATTCCTCCCACCAGCGCATCAGGCCGACCAGCTTCTCGCCGACCTCGCGGCTGACGGCGCGGCGCGTCAGCAGATGCTCGGCGCCGTAGGTCTCAGGGGTCTCCGACAGGATCACGGTGCCGCCGTGACGGACCAGCAGGTCGCTCGCCGCGCCGAGCGCCGGATTGGCCGACACGCCGGAGTAACCATCCGAGCCGCCGCATTGCAGCGCCACCGTCAACTCACTCGCCGGCACCGCCTCGCGCTGGACCTTGTTGGCGTCAGTGAGCGCTTCCTTCACGAAGGCCACACCGGCTTCCACCGTCTTGCGGGTGCCGCCGACCTCCTGGATGTCCATCGCGCGCAGACGGCCGGCGAGCTTCTGCTCGGCCATCAGGCCGCCGATCTGGTTCACCTCGCAACCGAGGCCGAGCACGATCACATTGGAGAAATTGACGTGGCGGGCGTAGCCACCGAGCGTGCGGCGAAGCAGCGCCAGCGGCTCGTCCTGGGTCATGCCGCAGCCGGTCTTGTGGGTCAGCGCGACGACGCCGTCGACATTCGGGAAGTCGGCCAGCGGATCGTCGCCGGTGAACGGATTCTTCTTGAACATGTCGGCGACGATCCCGGCGACATGGGCGCTGCAATTCACCGAGGTGAGGATGCCGATATAATTGCGCGTCGCGACGCGGCCGTCGGCGCGGCGGATGCCCTCGAAGGTCGCCGGTAGATCGAAGTTCGGCACCGGCTTGACGTCGACACCATAGGCGTAGTCCTTGGCGAAATCGCCCATGCCGCAGTTCTGGGTATGCACATGCTGGCCGGGCGCGATCGCCTGCGTCGCAAATCCGATGATCTGGCCATAGCGCCGGATCGGCTCGCCCGTCGCGATCGGCTTGATCGCGACCTTGTGGCCGGCCGGAATGCGATCGACCGTGGTGACGCCATCAGCCACCGCAAGCCCCGGCGGCAGGCTCGCGCGCGCGATCAGGACGCTGTCGTCGGCGTGCAGGCGGATCACTTGTGCCGGGGCCATGGAGTTTCTCCTTTTGGAGGCGAATAGCGAATGGCGAGTAGCGAACAGCGCGCTACGCGAACCGCCAATCTCTATTCGCCACTCACTACTCGCTATTCGCGTCCTTACGCCTTGCCGCCGGACTTCTCGCGGGTCGCATTGACCTGCATCTTGGCGTAGACCTGCATCAGGCCGACCTCGTTCGACAGCGTCACGAGCTTGAAGCCCATGTTGATCGCGCGCACCGCGCCCTCGGCGCCGGAGCAGTGGATGCCCGGGTTGAGGCCGCGCTTGCCGCATTCCTTGATGATCTTCTCGTAGATCTTGAGGATCTCCGGCTCGTCGCGATCGAGCTTCGGCACCAGGCCGTAGGAGAAGCCGAGATCGGACGGGCCGATATAGACGCCGTCGATGCCTTCGACATCGAGGATGGCTTCCATGTTCTCGACCGCGGTCTTGGTCTCCATCATCGGCAGCAGCACGATCTCGTCGTTCGCGGTCTGCTGATAGGTGCCGGCCGAGCCGTACATGCCGGCACGGATCGGGCCGTTGGAGCGCACGCCCTTCGGCGGATATTTCGCGTAGGAGACGAGGTTCTTGGCTTCCTGCGGCGTGTTGACCATCGGGCAGATCACGCCATAGGCGCCGCCGTCGAGTACCTTGCCGATGATGCCCGGTTCATTCCACGGCACGCGGACCATCGGGGTGACCGGGTGCGCATGCATCGCCTGGAAGCATTGCACCATCGACTGATAGTCCTGCACGCCGTGCTGCATGTCGACCGTGACGCTGTCGAAGCCGCATTGCGCGATCACTTCGGCCGAGAAGCCCGAGGGGATCGCGAGCCATGCGTTCACCACCGCCTTGCCCGATGCCCAGATTTGCTTGACCTTGTTTGCCATTGATCACGTTTCCTTTGTGGTTCTTGCGTGCTTCTTGGGGGACCTCAGCTGGTCGCCCGCTGGATCGAGACTTCGCTGACGCCGACTTCGCGCGCGGTATTCACTATCGCCGCCCAGGTGTCGTCAGGCAAGGGGATGCCATTCCTGGTGCGCTCGGCGCGGGTCTTGCGCTCGGGATCGCCCGGAACCAGCACGGACTCCGTGCCCGCGATCGGCTTGGTGGCGCGGATGAAATCGGTGTAGCGGGTGATTTCGCCATCGAAGAAATTGCTGGTGTCGATCACCTTGGGGTCGATGTAGAACGCCATCATGCCGTTGGCGAAGCGCCGGTCCGACGACGTCGCGCCGGTGCCGGTGAGCGCGCCGCCGAGCAGTTCGCAGATGAAGGCAAGCCCCGAGCCCTTGTGATCGCCGAAAGCGCGGATCGCGCCCGTACCCTTGGTATGGTCGCGCGGCCCATCGGGCGTGTACGGGCCATACAGCACGTGCGGGTCCTCGCTCAGCGTGCCGTCGGCATCGACGAGCGCGCCGTGCGGCAGCTTCTTGCCGCCGCGGCTTGCCACCAGGCACTTGCCCTCGGCGACGACCGAGGTCGCGAAATCGAGCACGATCGGATCCTGGCCCTGGCGCGGAATGCCGACGCAATAGGGCGCGGTCGACAGCCGCTTCTCGACGCCGCCATAGGGCGCGACCAGCAACGAGCCCGCAGCGGTCACGAAATGAATCGAAACGAGGCCTTCGGCCGCGGCCATTTCGGCCCAGTCGCCGACGCGGCCGAGATGGCCGGAGTTACGCAAGGCGACCGCGGCAAGCCCCGCCTTCTTGCACTTCTCGATGCCGAGCCTGACCGCGACCGGCGTCACGGTCTGGCCATAGCCGAACTTGCCGTCGACCACCGCGAGCGACGGCGTATCGACCACCACCTCGGGGGTCTGGTTCGGCACGATCGAGCCCATCTTCTTCCACCTGACGTAAACAGGCACGCGGATCACGCCATGGCTGTCGTGCCCGGTGAGATTCGCCGTCGTCAGGTAGGTCGCGATGCGCTTCGCTTCTTCGGCGGAGGACTCCGAATGCGAAAACACCTCGGACACGAAGTTGATGAGGTTATCGACCTTGATGGTGACCATGAAATACTAGCTCGCTCGATAAAACACTGTGCGTTGTCAGGCGTGGGTCTTGGCGTGGCCGCCGAGATAGGCGGCGGCGATGGCTTCGTTGCCCCACAATTCGTCGGGCTTGCCGCCGAGCACGATCCGCCCTGTTTCCAGGACGAAGCCGTGATCGGCGACCGAAAGTCCCATGCGCGCATTTTGCTCGACGAGCAAGACCGTGGTGTCCTGCCTGATCTGCGAAATGATGCGGAACACCGCCTGCACGATGACGGGCGCGAGCCCGAGCGACGGCTCGTCGAGCAACAGCAGCCGCGGCTTGGCCATCAGGCCGCGCGCGACCGCAACCATCTGCAACTGGCCGCCGGACAGCGTCCAGCCGAGCGCATTGGAGAAGGCGCGAATGTCCGGAAACAAATCGAACATCGCGTCGGCCTCACGCGAGATCTGCGACGCCGAGACCTTGCGGTTCGACGCACCGAGCATGATGTTCTCTTTCACCGTGAGGCCCGGGAAAACGCGGCGGCCTTCCGGCACATGCGAGATGCCGAGCCTGACGATCGCTTCCGGCCCGAGGCCTGCGATCGAATGACCGTCGAACAGGATGTCGCCGGAGGCCGGCTTGGCGAGGCCGGAGATGGCGCGCAGCGTAGTCGACTTGCCGGCGCCGTTGGCGCCGAGCAACGTGACCACCTGCCCCTGCTCCACGGCGATGGTGACGCCGCGCAGCGCCTCGATCTCGCCGTAGCGGACCACCAGATTGCGGATTTCGAGCAGCGGCATCATTCGCTCCCGAGATAGGCGGAGACGACGTCGGGATGGCGCAGCACCGCCATCGACTCGCCGTCCGCGATGCGGCGCCCGAAGTTCAGCACGGTGATGTGTTGGGCGGCTTCGGAGACCAGCGTCATATCGTGATCGATGATCAGGATGGTGAGGCCCTGTGCGGCGATGCGCTTCAGCAGCTCATGCAGTTCGAGCTTCTCGGTCGAGTTGAGGCCGGCGGCCGGCTCATCGAGCAGCAGCAAGGTCGGGTTCGAGGCCAGCGCCCGCGCGATCTCGATCAGGCGCTGATGGCCGTAGGAGAAGCTCGAGATCAGTTGGTTGGCGCGGTTGCCGAGGCCGACGAAGGTCAGCGCCTCCATCGCGCGCTCGGTCAGCGCGTCGTCGCCCTTCCCGATCATGGTGTTGCCGGGACGTTCGGCGCCGATCTCGACGTTTTCCAGCGCCGTCATCGAGCGGAACAAGCGGATGTTCTGGAAGGTACGTCCAAGACCCGCGGCGGTGCGCTGATGCGGCGCCATGTTGGTGATGTCGGTGCCGTCAAGCACGATCCTGCCCGATGTCGCCTTGTAGAGGCCGGACAGCACGTTGAGCGTCGTGGTCTTGCCGGAGCCGTTGGGTCCGATCAGCGCGTGCACGCTGCCGCGCTTCACCGCGATGTCGACGCCGTCGACCGCCTTGAGGCCGCCGAAATGCTTCGAGAGCCCGGTGACCTCGAGCACGATGTCGCCGCCAGTGGTCGCGGGCTTGAGCAGGAGCGCTCCGGCAACGGGCGGCGCCCCGGTGTGTGCACGCCAGCGCGTGAAGGCGTCAGATACGAAGCCCCAGATGCCATCCGGCATGAAGCGGATGATCAGGATCACCGACAGGCCGTAGATCGCAAGATAGAGGCCGGGCACGCTCTTCAGGAAGCGCAGCCATTCCGGGATCAGGATCAGCAGGCCGGTGCCGATCACCGAGCCGATCGGCGAGGCCACGCCACCGAGCAGCGACATGGTCAGGAACTGGATCGATTCCGCGAACGAGAACTGGTCAGGACTGACATAGGCGAAGCCGCCGGCGAACAGGCCGCCCGCGAGGCCACCGAGCACCGCGCACACCGCAAAGGCGGAGACCTTGGTGCGGAACACGTCGATGCCGTTGACGCCGGCCGCAAGCTCGTTGTCGCGCACCGCGCGCATCGCGCGGCCGAGCTTGGTGTCGGGCAGATGCCAGACCAGGTAGCCGACGATCGCGAGCATCGCGACACAGAAGGCGAGATAGCTCTGCGAGGATTGGAACAGCTCGGGCCGGCGAATGTTGGCGACGCCGTCCGGTCCGTGGGTCACGCCGACCGCGTTGATCATGACCAGTGTCACGATCTGCTGGAACGAGATCGTCACCATCGCAAGGTAATGCCCGCCGAGCCGCAAGGTCGACATGCCGAGGAATGCGCCGGCCACCAGCGTGATCGCGCAGGCGCCAACCAGGCAGAGCCAGAAGTTCAGATGCAGGTCGGCAGTCCCGAGGCCGACGGCATAGGCGCCGAAGCCGAAGAACGCCGCCTGCGCCAGGTTGATCTGACCGCACAGGCCGAGCACGACCGAAAGCCCGAACACCGCGATCGAGAACGTCGTGGCCTGGAGCAGGATGTTGAGGATGTAACCGTCGAACTGCATGCCGGCGGCGAGCGCCACCAGCACCGCGGCGGCGACGAAATACGGCAGATGACGGATGATCAGCGGTTTCGCGCGCACGGCGGGCGCCGGGATCATGTTGTCGCTGGCGCTCATGCTTTCTCCGCGACGCGTTCGCCGAAGATGCCCTGCGGCCGGAATACCAGGAAGGCGATCAGCACCAGGAAGGCGAAGCCGTCCTTGTACGGCACGGAAATATAGGCGGCGCCGAAGGTTTCGATGACGCCGAGCGCGAGGCCGCCGACGATCGCGCCTGCAACATCACCGAAGCCGCCGATGATGGTGGCGGCGAACGCCTTCAGCGCGATGGTCGAGCCCATCTGGATCGAGACGAACAGCACCGGCGCCACCAGGATGCCGGCGAGACCGCCGAGCACGGCCGAGTAGATGAAGGTGATCATGATCATGGTGGAGACGGAGATGCCGAGCAGCGAGGCCATCTCCTTGTCCTGCGAGGTCGCTTGCAGCTTCTTGCCGAGCAGCGTCTTCTCGAAGAACCAGAAATTGAACAGCACCAGGAAAATCGTGACGCCGATGATCAAGAGATACTGGCTGTCGAGATAGACCGGGCCGAGCTGGATGCCGGGCGTATCGAACCAGCCCTGCAACACCTGCGGCTGCGGGCCGTAGATCGCGAGCACCGAATTCGACAGCAGGATCGAGGCGCCGATGGTGGCGATGATGACAGGCAGATAGGTGCGGTGGCGCAGCGGATAGTAGACGCCGAGATTGAAGATGACGCCGAGCAGCGCCATGCCGGCGAGCGCGATCACGAACGACAGCCAGTAAGGCAGGCCGAGCTCGACGCAGACCACCATCAGATAGGCGGCGACCATCGAGAATTCGCCTTGCGCGAAGTTCACCACATTGGTGGCGCGGAAGATCAGCACGAAACCGAGCGCGACCAGCGCGTAGACCGCGCCGATGCCGATTCCGGTGAACAGCAGTTGGAGAACCAGATCCATGGCATGCGCTCATTGAAAGGCGAGGCGAACATTCCGGGACCAGCCGGATCGGAGTGATTGTTGTTCGGGAGGTGGCAAGGCTCTCTCCCCCACGCAACCGGAGTCTACCCCGGTTGCGCATCGTAAATTTGCGCAAGTCGGGCAGGCCCGACTTGCGTCGGGGGAGAGTTGGAGAGAGGGGTAAGCCACGAATTCCTCCCGAGCGGCTTACCCCTCTCCCTAACCCTCCCCCGCAAGGGGGGAGGGAACCCATCCATCCGTGCCTCCCTGACCCGCTCGGATCAATCGTTGAAGTCGATGTGCTTGTCGTAGACGATCTTACCCTTGTCGTTCTTCACGACGTTGTAGCCGTGCAGACCGTCGCCGTTCTTGTCGAAATTGTACTCGCCTTCCGCGCCAGCGAATTTCTGCGTCGCCAGGATGGCGTCGCGGATCTTATTCGGATCGGTCGAGCCGGCCTTGTTGATCGCCGCCGACAGAATGGTGATCGCGTCGTAGGGCCAGGCGCTCTGGTTGTCGGGCGCGGTCTTGTAGGCATCGCGATAGGCCTTGCCGAACGCCTTCGCCGTGTCGCTCGAGTCCTCGGCGAAGTCGGCGACCCCGTAGGTGCCATACAGCGCAGGGCCGGCGAGCTTGGTCGAGGACACCGCCACCACCGAAGGCGAACCGACCCACGGGATGTTGACGCCGAGCTGGCGCAGCTGGCGGGCGAAGATGCCGAGGTCGTTCTCGAAGGTGAAATAGGTGCCGAGCACGTCGGCGCCGGACTGCTTCACCGCCAGCACGACCGGGGTGAAGTCTTGGCTCTGGTTGGCATAGCCCTGATCGAGCACCGGCGGCGCACCGAGCTTGGCCAGCGCTTCGGTCAGCGCCTTGCCGCCCGCGGTGCCGAAGGCGTCGGTGGAATGGACGATCGCCCATTTCTTCTTGCCGAGCGTGTTGACGCCGAAGTCGGCGATCACGCGGCCGGAGTAATTGTCATTCGGGCGGAAGCGGAACAGCCAGGGATTGCCGGAATGGGTGAGATCCGGATTGGTGCCACCGATCATCACGGGCTTGCCGACCTTGATCACGTCGGGCGCCATCGCCTGCACTTGGGTCGAGCGGATCGAGCCGAGGAAGGCAACGATGTCGGATTGCGCGGCGAGCTTGGAGAAGGCCAGCACGATGCCCGGGTTGGTGGTCTGGTCGTCTTCGATCACGAGCTCGACCTGCTTGCCGAGCACGCCGCCGGCCTTGTTGACCGCGGCGAGCGCCAGCTTGGCGCCGTTCTGGGCCCACAGGCCCTGCTCCGCTGCCGGTCCGGTCACCGGCACGCACATGCCGATCTTGATCGTCGCTCCTTGCGCCCAGGCGCTGCGCATCAGCGCGGGAGCAGCGAGACCTGCCGCCAAGCCGGCGGAAAACTCACGCCTCGTCAGTTTCATTCAATCCTCCCTTTGGTGCGCCGAACTTGCATGTCGGCTGCGTTGAGATGAGCTGACGCGTCGATCTGTGGTCCAGGACACGTGACGGCGGCCATCGATCTGGCGTTTGACTCCCAGCTAAACATGATTGCACATTGCACGCAATAGCCAAACGTTCGCTGGCAACGGTGCGTAATTGCCTGCTACCAACGACCAGAACGGGATCACGTGATAATGTGACCGACGGGCAGTCATCAATGTCGATTCCAAGAGCGAAATCGCAGACCAGACGGAAGCAGCCGGCCTACGCGCTGATCAAGAGCGCATTGGCAAAGCACATCCGGGCCGGCGACGTTCCACCCGGAACGGTTCTCTCGGAATCGGCGATCGCGACCTTGTTCGGCTCCAGCCGCTCGCCGGTGCGACAGGCGTTCGAACAGCTCGAGCATGTCGGCCTGGTGCGCCGCTTCGACGGCCGCGGCGTCATCGCCGGCAAGCGAAACGCCGAACCACGCCGCGTCCCGATCACGCCGGAGATGTTCGGGCTGACCGATGGCCCGGTCGAGGCGGTGCGCAGCGATGCCTGGGATGCACTCTACTACAAGCTCGAGCGCGAGATCATCTACCGGTCGCTGTTCGGGCGCTTTCGGGTCAGCGAGCTCGCGCTGGCGCGGCACTTCCGGGTCGGACGCACCGTTGCGCGCAACCTGTTGCTACGTGCGCAGGCAATCGGAGTCCTGGAGAAAGGCGCCAAGGCTCATTGGTATGTGGTGCCCCTGGATGAAGATCGCCTCCGCGATATCTTCGAGGTCCGCGCGACCCTCGAGCCACTGCTGCTCAAATCCGCGACGACGAGGATTCCTGCCGCACTGCTCGACCGGATGGCGGAGCGGCTGCGCGAAGGGATCCAGTTCCGCAGCGGCGTCGGCGTCGGGGAGCTCGACGAGATCGAGGGCGACCTCCACATCCAGTGCCTGGGCTACGGCAGCAATCGCGAGATGATCGAGGCGCTGAAACGCACGCACTGCTCCTTCGTGATCGGCAAGCACATTCAGGTGGCTCTGACCGCGCCGCAGATCGATTCCTTCATGGACGAGCATCTGGTGATCATCGAAGCCTTGCGCACACGCGACGGCGATGCGGCGGCCGCGACCTTGCGCAGTCACATCGAATGGTCGCATTCGAAAGTTGCCCGCTGGATTGCCGAATTCCGCGCCATCAACGTGATTTCGCGCGTGCCCTACATGGTCTAGCCATCCTGTCGCACGGGACCGCGGCTACGTATCGGCCTCGACCTCGGCATCATCGGCAGCCGCCATTCCGGCGAGGCTGGCCTCCAGTGCGCCGAGCATTTCGTGCAGTTCCGCGAGCTTGCGGGCGCCGAACCGCCGGGTGATCTCGGCGTAGATCGCCTCCGACGTCGGGGCCACCGCCTCGATCAGCTTCAGTCCCTTGGCAGAGATCGAAACCACCGCGCGCCGCGCATCGGTCTCGGCCGCCTTGCGCTCGATCAAGGCGCGCGCCTCGAGATCGCGCAGGATCCGCGACAGGCTCGGGCCAAGCAGGAACGCCACGCGGGCGAGCTCGGTGACCTCGATCTCCTCGACCGCGGTCAGCGCACGCAAGATCCGCCATTGCTGCTCGGTCAGCCCGTGACTGCGCAGCGACGGACGGAATTGCCGCATCACGGCCTCGCGGGCGCGCAGCAGCGACATCGGCAGCGAGCGCGAGAATTCGCGCATCGGGCCACGTCGCGACGACGCCACCTCGTCACCCTGCCTCGGCCCTAGCTCGTCGGACGATTTCTTGCGCGCCATGACCTAATCCGCCACCGCAAACTTTTGCAGCGCAGCATGCCCTGATTCAGTTTGCGGGAATTCACTTAACATGTTAATCATCTCCCGACATCCACTTTTTGTGTATCACGCATGGCCCTCTCCAAGGACGATATCCGCGCTGCCGCCGAACGGCTCGACACCGCGGAAAAGACCCGCAAGCAGATCCGCCAGCTCTCGCTGGAATACCCCCGCATCACCCTCGAGGATGCCTACGCGATTCAGAAGGCCTGGGTCGAGATGAAGGTGGCGCAGGGCCGCCTCGTCAAGGGCCACAAGATCGGCCTGACCTCGAAGGCGATGCAGAGTGCGCTCAACATCGACGAGCCCGATTCCGGCATCCTGCTCGACGACATGTTCTTTGCCGATGGCGGCCTGGTGCCGACCGATCGCTTCATCGCAACCCGCGTCGAGGCCGAGCTTGCCTTCGTGATGAAGCATCGCCTGGCGGGACCGAACTGCACGCTGTTCGACGTGCTCAACGCCACCGACTTCGTGGTGCCGGCGCTGGAAATCCTGGATACCCGGGTCGAACGCGTCGATCCGGAAACCAAAGCAACGCGAAAGATCTTCGACACCATCGCCGACAATGCCGCCAATGCCGGCATCGTGCTGGGCGGCCGGCCGATCCGACCGCTGGAGGCCGATCTGCGCTGGATCGGCGCGCTCTGCTTCCGCAACGGCCAGCTCGAGGAAACCGGTCTGGCCGCCGGCGTGTTGAACCATCCGGCGACCGCGGTGGCGTGGCTCGCCAACAAGATCGCGCCCAACGGGCTGGCGCTGGAGGCCGGTCAAATCGTGCTGGCGGGCTCGTTCATCCGCCCGATCGAGACCCGCAAGGGCGACACCATCCAGGCCGATTACGGACCTTATGGTTCCGTGAGCTGCTACTTCGCTTGACGCCATCAGCAGGAGCGCTGCATGCCGCATTTCACGATTGAATACTCGGCCAATCTCGACGGCCTCGTCGACATGGGCGCGACGGTCGAACTGGTCCGCAGGGCCGCGGTCGAGACCGGCATCTTCCCGCTCGGCGGCATCCGTGTCCGCGCCATCAGATGCGAGCATTACGCGATCGCCGACGGCCGCAAGACCTACGGCTTCCTCGACATGGTGCTGCGGCTCGGCGAAGGCCGTGACCTCGCCGCCCGCAAGAAGGCGGGCGAGCACATCTTCAAGGCGCTATCGGCCCATCTCGATCCGGTATTCGCCAACAGCAAGTTCGCTCTGTCGTTCGACATGCAGATCAACGACAAGGAAACCAGCTGGAAACGCAACAACATCCACGACGCATTGAAGGTGGAGACGGTCAATGGATAAAGCGACAGCGAAATCGTCAGCCGATGTGTTCCAGGCCAACCGCGATCGCGCCGGTCCCCTGCTGGCGAAGCTGAAGGCCGAAGGCATGGGCAATGTGATCGACGGCAAGGTCGTGCCGGCGGCATCCGGTCAGACTTTCGAGACGAAATCGCCCGTCGACGGCACGGTGCTGGCGACGGTCGCGCGCGGCAATGCCGCGGATATCGACCGCGCGGCAACCGCGGCGTCCAACGCGTTCAAGGCCTGGCGCGACATGCCGGCGGCGCAGCGCCGCAAGGTTTTGCACCGCGTCGCCGATGCGATCGAGGAGCGCGCCGACGACATCGCCGTGCTCGAATGCATCGACACCGGTCAGGCGCACCGCTTCATGGCCAAGGCCGCCATCCGCGCCGCGGAGAATTTCCGCTTCTTCGCCGACAAATGCGGCGAGGCCCGCGACGGCCTCAACACGCCTTCGGACGAGCACTGGAACATCTCGACCCGGGTGCCGATCGGCCCGGTCGGCGTGATCACGCCGTGGAACACGCCGTTCATGCTCTCGACCTGGAAGATCGCGCCGGCGCTGGCCGCCGGCTGCACCGTGGTGCACAAGCCGGCGGAATGGTCGCCGGTGACGGCCGACATGCTGGTCAAGCTCGCCAAGCAGGCCGGTCTTCCCGACGGCGTGCTCAACACCGTGCATGGTTTCGGCGAAGAGGCCGGCAAGGCGCTGACCGAGCACCCCGCGATCAAGGCGATCGGCTTCGTTGGCGAGAGTTCGACCGGCTCGGCAATCATGGCGCAGGGCGCGCCGACCTTGAAGCGGGTGCATTTCGAGCTCGGCGGCAAGAACCCGGTGATCGTGTTCGACGACGCCGATCTCGACCGCGCGCTCGATGCCGTCGTGTTCATGATCTACTCGCTCAATGGCGAGCGCTGCACCTCGTCGAGCCGGCTGCTGGTTCAGGAGAGCATTGCCGGCAGCTTCATCGAGAAGCTCACGGCGCGCGTCAAGGCGCTCAAGGTCGGCCATCCGCTCGATCCCGCGACCGAGATCGGGCCGCTGATCCATGAGCGGCATCTCGCCAAGGTGTGCAGCTATTTCGACGTCGCCAGGAAGGACGGCGCGACGATCGCGGTCGGCGGCAAGCCGCATGACGGCCCCGGCGGCGGCCATTATGTGCAGCCGACGCTGGTCACCGGCGCCAGCGCCAACATGCGCGTCGCGCAGGAAGAGGTGTTCGGGCCGTTCCTGACCGTCATCCCGTTCAAGGACGAGGCTGAGGCCATCGAAATCGCCAACGGCGTGCAATACGGTCTGACCGGCTATGTCTGGACCGGCGAGATGGGCCGCGCGCTGCGTGTCGCCGATGCGCTGGAAGCCGGCATGATCTGGCTCAACTCGGAAAACGTCCGCCATCTGCCGACCCCGTTCGGCGGCATGAAGTCGTCAGGCATCGGCCGCGACGGCGGCGACTACTCGTTCGACTTCTACATGGAAACCAAGCACGTCTCGCTCGCGCGCGGGACGCACAAGATTCAGAAACTGGGAATCTAACGACAACTGTCATTCCGGGGCGACGCGTAGCGGCGAGCCCGGAACCCATAACCACGATCGTGGGTATGGATTCCGGGCCTACGCCAAGAGGCGCATCCCGGAATGACGACAGACAGAGGAAACACCGATGCCCGCTCCGACCCACGTCTTCGATCCGCCGTTCAACATCATCCGCTGCAGCCACGCCGTGCTCGACGTCACGGACCTGGACAAGAGCGCCGCCTTCTACGAGAACACCGTCGGCCTCCACATCGAGGACCGCGACGACAGATCGGTGTATCTGCGCGCCAGCGAAGAGCACCAGCATCACTCGGTGGTGCTGCGCAAGGCGGCGAAGGCCGCCTGCAACCGGCTCGGCTTCAAGGTCGGCAATGACGGCGACCTCGACAAGGCCGCCGCCTTCTGCTCCGAGAACGGCATCAGCTACGCCTTCGTCGACCAGCCGTTCCAGGGTCGCACGCTGCAATTCACCGATCCGTTCGGCTTCCAGATCGAGCTCTACGCCACGATGGAGAAGCGCCCGCATTTGCTGCGGCGCTACGATCTCTACAAGGGCTGCCATCCGCAGCGGCTCGACCATTTCAACGTGTTCGCCGCCGAGGTGCAGGACACCGTCGATTTCTACGCGCGGCTCGGCTTCCGCCTCACCGAATATGCCGAGGAGGACGGCGACAATGGCCGCATCGCCGCCGCCTGGATGCACCGCAAGGGCAATGTCCACGACTTCGCCATCACCAACGGCCGTGGCCCGCGCCTGCATCACATCGCCTATTGGGTGCCGACCGCGATGAACATCGTGCATCTCTGCGACGTGATGGCCTCGTCCGGCTTCCTCAACAACATCGAGCGCGGCCCGGGCCGGCACGGCATCTCCAACGCCTTCTTCCTCTACATCCGCGATCCCGACGGCCATCGCATCGAGCTCTACACCAGCGACTATTTCACCGGCGATCACGACCACGAGCCGCTGCGCTGGTCGCTGCGCGATCCGCGCCGTCAGACCTTGTGGGGCGCACCGGCGCCGCGCTCCTGGTTCGAAGAGGGCTCGACCTTCGCGGGGCAAGCCGTGCGCGAGCCGCGCTTCGTCGCCGACGTGCTGGTCGCGGACTGATACACGCCTCTCGAAACGTCGTCCCGGCGAAGGCCGGGACCCATAACCACCGACTTGAGTTGTTGAACGAATGTCTGGCCGCATACCCATTCCGATGGCCGCGGCGTATGGGTCCCGGCATTCGCCGGGACGACACCAATGAATGGATTGCTCATGTCAGCCCCTCGCCTCGCCACCTACTCCGTCAACGGCGCCACGCAATATGGTGCCGTCACCGACAGCGGCATCGTCGATCTCTCGTCACGTTTCGCCAAGGACTATCCGACCTTGCGCGAGGCGATCGCCGCCGGCGCATTGACCCGGCTCGTGGAGGACGCCGCCAAGCGATCGCCCGACCACGCGCTCGACGCGGTGGCGTGGCAGCCGCCGATCCCGGCGCCGGAGAAGATCATCTGCATCGGCGTCAACTATCCGGACCGCAATGCCGAGTACAAGGACGGCTCGGACGCACCGAAATATCCGAGCATGTTCCTGCGCGTGCCGCGCTCCTTCGTCGGCCACGACACGCCGGTGGTGCGCCCGCGGGCCTCGCCGCAACTCGACTATGAAGGTGAGCTGGTGCTGGTGATCGGCAAGGCCGGCCGGCACATCCCGGAAAGCAGCGCGCTCGATCACGTCGCCGCGATCACGCTCTGCAACGAAGGCACCATCCGCGACTGGGTCCGCCACGCCAAGTTCAACGTCACCCAGGGCAAGAATTTCGATTCCACCGGCAGCCTCGGCCCCTGGATCGTGCCCTTCACCAGCGAGGCGCAGATCGCCGATATCCGCCTGACCACCAAGGTCAGCGGCGAACTCAGGCAGGACGACCGCACCTCGCGCTTGATCTTCGGCTTCCGCTACCTCATCAACTACATCTCGACCTTCACGACGCTGGCTCCCGGCGACATCATCGTGACGGGGACGCCGACCGGCGCGGGTGCGCGGTTCGATCCGCCGCGCTATCTGAAGCCCGGCGATGTCGTCGAGGTCGAGGCCGAAGGCGTCGGCGTGCTGCGCAACAGCGTCGTCGACGAAGCCAACTAACCTCGCAAGCAAGTGGACAGTGCCATGACCTCTACATCCGGCGGCGAAGCGATCGTCAACGGCCTCGTCGCCCACGGCGTCGACACCGTGTTCGGCCTGCCCGGCGCCCAGATCTACGGCCTGTTCGATGCGTTCCACCAGGCGCAGCTCAAGGTGATCGGCGCTCGCCACGAGCAGGCTTGCGGCTACATGGCGTTCGGCTATGCCCGCTCCTCGGGCAGGCCCGGCGTGTTCAGCGTGGTGCCCGGCCCCGGCGTGCTCAACGCCTCTGCGGCGCTGCTCACCGCCTTCGGCTGCAACGAGCCGGTGCTGTGTCTGACCGGCCAGGTGCCGACGCAATTCCTCGGCAAGGGTCGCGGCCATCTGCACGAGATGCCGGATCAGCTCGCCACCCTGCGCACCTTCGTGAAATGGGCCGACCGGATCGAATACCCCGACAACGCGCCCGCGCTGGTGTCGCGCGCGTTCCAGGAGATGCTGTCGGGCCGGCGCGGCCCGGCGTCGCTGGAGATGCCGTGGGACGTGTTCACCCAGCGCACCCAGGTCACAGCCGTCAAGCCGTTCGATCCGTTGCCGGCGCCGCAGCCCGATCCCGACCGCATCAGGCAGGCTGCCGATCTGATCGCCGGCAGCAAGGCGCCGATGATCTTCGTCGGCAGCGGTGCGATCGAGGCCGGCGAAGAGATCCTCGAACTGGCCGAGATGATCGACGCGCCTGTCGTCGCGTTCCGCAGCGGCCGCGGCATCGTCTCCAACGCGCATGAACTCGGCCTGACGATGGCGTCCGCCTACAAGCTCTGGCCGAAGACCGACCTGATGATCGGCATCGGCACCCGCATGGAATTGCCGACGATGTCGCGCTGGCCGTATCAGCCGGCCGGCCTGAAATGCGTGCGCATCGACATCGATCCGGTCGAGTTGCGGCGCTGGCCGGCCGATGCCGCTGTGATCGCCGACGCCAGGGCCGGCACCGCCGATCTGGTCGCCGCCGTGCGCAAGGTGGGCTACAGCAAGACCTCGGGCCGCCGCGCCGCGATCCGCGAGGCGACCGCAGCCACCGAGCAGGAGATCCAGCGTGTCCAGCCGCAGATGGCTTACCTCAAGATCTTGCGCGAGGTGCTGCCGGCCAACGCCATCGTCACCGACGAGCTGTCGCAGGTCGGCTTCGCTTCCTGGTACGGCTTTCCGATCTACCAGCCGCGCACCTTCGTCACCTCAGGCTATCAGGGTACGCTCGGCTCGGGCTTCCCGACCGCGCTCGGCGCCAAGGTCGCCAACCCGAACAAGCCGGTGGTCGCGATCACCGGCGACGGCGGCTTCATGTTCGGCGTGCAGGAACTCGCCACCGCCGTGCAGTTCAAGATCGGCGTGGTGACGCTGGTGTTCAACAACAACGCCTATGGCAATGTCCGCCGCGACCAGCGCCAGCATTTCGACGGTCGCGTCGTCGCCTCCGACCTGGTCAACCCGGACTTCGTCAAGCTTGCGGAATCGTTCGGTGCCGGCGCTGCGCGCGTCACCTCACCGGATCAGTTCCGTCCCGTGCTGGAGAAGGCGCTGGCCGATGGCGGGCCCTATGTGATCTCGGTGGAAGTGCCGACCGATTCCGAAGTCTCGCCCTGGGCGTTCATCCACCCGGCACGAAACAACTAGACGGTCCTCGCGCCGCGTTGCAGCCGCGACGCGGCGATCACCAGCAGGCCGGCGCCTGCGACCGACCAGCAGGCGACCGGGGCCCAGTGCACCAGCGGCGCATAGTCCGGCAGCTTCTGCAAGCCGCCGGCGACCGCCGCCATCCGCGCAAAGGTCGCGAGCGCGAGCGCCGAGAACACGAGGCCCGTCACCTTGCCTTCGGCACCGGTCTCGCCGATCGCAAGCGCGGCCGACACCGCGCTCATCAGCATGCAGCCCCAGGCCGCCCCCGCCATGAACTGCGCCACGATCAGCACGTTGAGGCTGCCGGCGATCTCCGCCGCGACGATGGCGAACGCACCGAGCAACCCGGCTGCGCCCATCACGATCAGCCCGCCGCGATGCTTGACGACGAGGCTCGCCGGAAACATCGCGATGTTGAAGCCGATCCAGAACACCGGCATCAGCCATTGCAGATCGTTCGGCTTGGCGAAGCGCAGATAGAACGGCGCGCTGTTGATGTTGAAGTGCAGCTGATAGCCGAGCGAGAGCAGCACCATCGACGCGATCAGGAACATCGGCACCGCCCCGAGCCGCCTGGCGGGCGCCGCAAGCCGCTCCGGCTGGGCCTCCGTCGCGATGCGCCGCTCGATCCCTGAGAACGCCAGCGCGGTCAACAGCAGCACGGCGCCGGACAATACGAACGGCAGCCGCGCGTCATGGTCACGCAGCACGACGCCGAGATAGGGCGACACTGCACCGGCGATGCCATAGCCCAGCATTGCGAGCGCGGCGAGGAACGGAACGGACGGTTGCGCGCGATACTTCCCCAGCAGCGTCAGCGGCGGCGCACGCAACGCCGACGATGTGACGGCCCAGATCACGATCAGCGCAATCAGCCAGACTCTTGCGCCCGGCCCGCTGCCGGCGACGTAAGGCAGCGCGACGAAGGCGGCGCAGGAGATCGCGGCAAGGATGCCGACGAACCGGCCGAGACGGCCGACCAGCAGCGACACGCGGTCGGCGGCCATGCCCATCGCGGTGTCGGTGATGGTGAAGATGGCTTGATCCATCATCAGGATCAGGATGACGGTTGCAGGCGCGATGCCGACATCCGCGCACAGCTTGGGCAGATAGATCAGATAGGTGGTCCAGCCCAGCGTGAAGACAAGCTGCAACACGGCAAGATAGATGCCGGTGCGATTGACCGCGTGGTCGGCCTTGGTGGTCATACCCGAAGTGTAGACCAGCTCTCCCATTGGCGGGAGGCCCTTAGCCTGACTGGAGCGACGAAGCAAAGGTACGAGCGGCCAAAAAATATCGAAAACAACCCCATGCAAAGCAGCAGGCGTTCCGCCGGCCCTCGGAAAAGCGCTTGACGCGCCGGGCAACTCAACAGTATATTTCCATTATTCCGAAATATTGCCACCACCTGCCGCCGCGCAGTAGCTAGCGCACCTTGCGGAAGGTCAGATTGATGCGCTGGCGGCCGAGCACGCCGTGTTCGCCCTCGGCGAGCGGCGCGACGCCGTGATAAAACAGCCGTGACGGCCCACCCCACACGGCGACGTCGCCATGTTCGAGCCGGTAACGGCGCGGCGTGTCGCTGCGTTTGAGCCCTCCGAACAGGAAGGTCGCCGGCAACCCGAGCGAGATCGAGACGATCGGCGCACCGTAATCGAGCTCGTCCTTGTCCTGATGCAGCGACAGTTTTGCGCCCGGCACATAGCGATTGATCAGGCAGGCCTCCGGGGCGAAGCCGGCGAAACCGGCCTCATCAGCGGCAGCGGCAGCCAGCCTGCGCAGCACGTCAGGCATGGCTGGCCAGTTCAGTCCGGTATCAGGATCGATCGGATCGTAGCGATAGCCGCCGGGATCGGAGACCCAGCCGAGGCTGCCGCAATTGGTCATCGCCACCGACATGCGGTGGCCGCCCGGCGTGATCAGATGGCGGAACGGCGCCTGCTTCACGATCGCGCGCAAGGCGGGAATCAGCTCAGCCTCGAACGGCCGGACGAAGCCGCGCAGCAGCACCGCGCCGTCAGCGATCGTCTCGCGCGGCGGCCGTGCATCGCCAACAGTCTCGAACAGATCAGCGGCCACGCCTGTCTCGCACTCACTTCGCGTCGTGGAAGATCACACCGACGGTGTGACGATGGCCGGACCTGATCCGGCTGACGCCGTGGCGCAGATTGACACGATACGGCCCGCGTGTCCCCTGCACCGGACGATGATGCACGGCAAAAGCTACCGCATCGCCCCTGGTCAGCGGCACCACCTCGGGCCGCGACTGCATCCGGGGCCGCTGCTCGGTCAGCACGAACTCGCCGCCGCTGAAATCGCGCCCCGGCTCCGACAGCAGGATCGCGACCTGGATCGGAAACACGTGCTCGCCGTAGAGGTCCTGGTGCAGGCAGTTGTAGTCGCCCTCGCCATATTGCAGCAGCAGCGGCGTCGGCCGCGTCTGCCCGGCGTCATGACAGCGCTTCAGGAACGCCGCGTGCGACGAGGGATAGCTGATCTCGATCCCCATCGTCTGGTTCCAGCGGTTGGCGGTCGCCGTCAGCCGTGCATACAGCGCCGGCCGCAGCTCCGCGATCAGATCCGGCAGCGGATAGGAGAAGTATTTGTATTCGCCGCGGCCAAAGCCGTGGCGGCCCATCACGACCCGGCTGCGGAACCGGCTGTCGTCGGGATAGAGCGCGGCGATGGTGTCGCACTCGTCCGGCGTCAGCAGGCCACTGAGAACGGCGGAGCCCTGCCCGTCGAGGTCGGTTGCAATCTGGTCCCAATCGAGCCCGTCGATGCGGGCGGGAATGCCGGTGGCTGGGCGGCTGATGGTCTTTGCTGTTGCTGTCATGGGCCGGAATCTGGCCCGTGATTACGACCCGCGCCACCCGATTTCCGAGTGGAATGTTTCAAGATCGCCGCCACATTCACGGTGTCGTCCCGGCGAAGGCCGGGACCCATAGCCACCGTCATCAGTTGTTGAGAAAGCTGGGGCCACAGCGTGCCGACCACAGCATCCTGTGGTTATGGGTCCCGGCCTTCGCCGGGACGACGCGTGGGGAGAGTATCGGTCGGCTCTATGAACGCGCGCGCGGAAGGAATTCAGCCCCGCACCGGCAAGGTCACGACGTCATAGCCGTGGCTGATCTTGCGCTTCAGCACCGGGTCTTCCAGCTCGAACTCGAAGCGGCTGGCGGGGCGGATGCCGCCCTTGGCGGCGAAGGTGCCGCCGAACATGGCGCAGCCGTCGGGCAGCGCTCCGCCGTCGAAGCCGCGCGCGATCAGGTCTTTCACCGGCAGCATGTGGTCGAGCGTGCCCTCCTGGTAGAGCACGCGTTCGCCGCCGATCGTGGCCCAGGAGCGCAAGGTCAGCTGGTCCCAGTGGCCGATGACGTCATCGAGCTCCCAGAGCTCGGAGGCGACCGGCTTGTCGCACATCTGCTTCGACACCGTGACGCTGTAGCTCTCGACCTTGCGGTCGGTATGGTCCGAGCCGCAGCCGACGAAGATGCGGTCCTGCCAGCCGATCAGGACGAACTCGACCTCACCGCTGGAGTCCTCGCCGCAGACCTCGATCGTATCGGCGAAGGTCAGGCGACGCGCCGAACAGCGGTAGTAGATCGGCGTGGTCGCGGGCCGGGCGATGCCGAGCGCTTCGAGCTCGGCGATGTGCTTGTCGCGCGCCACCGGATCGCGGCCGGTCCAGCCGGCGATCACGGCCTGCCGGATTTCCAGCGTCAGCGGCGTTGCGACGCCCTTGTCGTCGACATTGAAGGTGAGATCAAACACGGATGACGGTCTCCATTCCGGCCGCAAGCTCGAAGATGCGGCGATCCGAACCGCCCGCGGCGGCGAGCATCAGGCCGACCGGGGCCTCGCCCTCGCGATGCGCCGGCAGCGAGATGGCGCAGCCATCGAGCGTGTTGATCAGCGAGGGGTTGCGCAGCGCGCGCAGGTTCTCGGTGGCGAACGCCTTGTCGTCGGCGAGAGCTGCAATGGTCGGCGGCAGGTTCGCCGTGGTCGGCAGCACCAGCGCATCATAGGGCGCGATCCGCGCCTCGGTGCGCGCGATGAAGGAGCGGCGGGCATTGAGCAGGTCGATGTAGTCGGCGGCGAGGAATCCCTCGCCACGCTGGATGCGCACCGCGACCCGCGGGTCGTAGATGTCGCCCTTGCTGGCGAGCAGGAAGCGATGCCAGGCATAGCTCTCGGCCGCTGAGAAGCCGCCCTTGGCGTTCATCACGCCGACATCAAGAAACTCAGGCACCTCGATCCGCTCGATCAGCGCACCGGCGCGCGACAGCGCCGCCAGCGCACGCTCGAAGGTCTTTGCGACGGCATCATCGAGGTCGTCGAGCGCGACCGTGGTCGGCACCGCGAGCCGCATGCCCTTCACGGGGCGCGGGGCAAGCGGTGTCACCGGCTGGTCGGCCAGCACCGCGTCGAGCACGGCGCAGCAGGCCACCGAATTGGCCAGCGGGCCGTAGCTGTCCAAGCTGAACGACAGCGGCACGCCGCCATCGAGCGGAATCCGCCGCTGCGTCGGCTTGTAGCCGACGATGCCGTTGAACGCCGCGGGAATCCGGCAGGAGCCGCCGGTGTCGGTGCCGAGCGCGCCGAACGCCATGCCGTCGGCGATCGACACCGCGGCGCCCGAGGACGAGCCGCCGGGCACATGGCCCGCGCTCCGATTCCAGGCACTCTTCGGCGTGCCGTAATGCGGGTTGATGCCGATACCGGAATAGGCGAACTCGGTCATGTTGGTGCGGCCGATCACGATGAAGCCGGCGCGCTTCAGCCGTGCCACGGCAGGCGCATCGGCATCCGCCGGCGCGGAATCCTCCAGCGCCCGGGAGCCGGCGCGGGTCACCTGCCCCTTGATGTCGAACAGGTCCTTGATCGAGATGGGAATGCCGGCAAACGGCGACGGCGCGGCGTTGGCCTTGCGCAGCCGGTCCATCGCGTCGGCGGCTTCCAGCGCCGCGTCGCGGTCGACATGGATGAAGGTGCGCTGGCCCTCGCCGGCGGGATCGGCGATCCGGGCGATGCACTGCTCAACGAGCTTGCGGGCGGAGGTCGCGCCGCTGGCGAGATCGGCGGCAAGGGAGGCGAGTGTCGGATTGCTGGGCATGGCTCTCACTTCAAGGCTTGGACGTCGCGGCTCTCACCGCTTCCACTTGATTGTTGCGCGAACCGGGGCCGATTTCCAGATCGTCGATGCCCGTCCCCGGCTTCGCGATTACTTCAATCCGAAATAGGCCTTGTGCAGCTCCTCATTGCCGCTCATTTCCGCAACGGTGCCGGAGAAGCGGATGCGGCCGCCTTCCAGCACGAAGACACGGGTGGCGATCTCCAGGAAGCCGATATTCTGCTCGGCGATCAGAAGCGCCAGCCCGCGGCCTTGCAGGCTCGACAGCGCCCGCAGCACTTCCTTGACGAACAGCGGCGACAGCCCGGCCGAGGGCTCGTCCATGACCAAGAGCTTCGGCTCCGCCGACAGCGCCTTGGCGATGCCGAGCATCTTGCGCTGGCCGCCGGACAGGCTGGAGGCCGGATCGCGGCGCTTGTCGCGCAGCACCGGAAACAGGCCGTACAGTTCGTCGACCCGCGCGCCGGGATTGGCATGGCCCAGCGCCTGCGCGCCGACGCGGATGTTCTCCTCGATCGACAGGTCGGGAAACACCGCAAGCTCGGACATGTAGGTCATGCCGCGCTTCATGCGGTCCGACGAGCGCATCCTGGTGATGTCCTCGCCGCCGAGCCTGATCTGGCCGCTGCGGGCCTCGATCAGGCCGACCAGCGATTTCAGGAAGGTGGTCTTCCCGGCGCCGTTGGCGCCGAGCAGCAGCACGGTCTCGCCGGGGCGGACGTCGAGATCGACGCCCCACAACACCTGCATGGTGCCGTAGCCGGCATCGACGCCCTTGGCGTCGAGAAGCGAAGCCGTGTCAGTGGGCATGCTCGCCTCCCAGGAACACTTCGATCACCTGCGGCTCGCGCACCGCGGTCGCAAGCGTGCCCTCGAAAATCTCCTTGCCCGCATTGAGCACGATGACGCGGTCGGTGATCTGCTCGATGAAGCCCATCAGATGCTCGACCACGATAACAGCCATGCCGGTCGCGGCCAGCGCCTTGATGCGGCCGGCGATCCAGTTGAGCTCGGCAGGGTTGAGGCCGGCCGCGAGCTCGTCGAGCAGCAGCAGCCGCGGCCGCGTCGCCAGCGCGCGGGTGAGGTCGAGCATCTTCTGCTGCGCGCTGTTGAGATCGGCGGCCGGACGGTCGGCGACCTCCTTCAGCCTGTACTCCTCGAGCAATTCGGCGATCGAGGGCGGCGTGCCGGTGGCGCCGCCATAGGCCAGCGCCACCTGGATGTTCTCGCGCACCGTGAGCGACAGAAACGGCTTCGGCACCTGGAAGGTGCGGTTGATGCCGCGGTGAACCAGCCGGTGCGAGGCAATGCCGCCGGAGGACGCGCCGTCGAACACCACCTCGCCGCCATCGGGCGCATAGAGGCCCGAGATCACGTTGATCGCCGTGGTCTTGCCGGAGCCGTTCGGGCCGACGAGACCAAGGATCTCGCCGGGGACGACGTGGAAGCTCAGGCCGTCGAGCGCGTGGAAGCCGCCGAAGCGCTTGACCAGCTTCGAGACCTTGAGGATGGGGGTCTTCTCAGGGGACATGCCACCCCCTGCGCGTTGCCAGCGACACCAGCCCTGCGGGCAGGAACAGCACCAGTCCCATGATCAACAGGCCATAGATCAGCTGGAAATATTGCGGCGTGGTGAAACCGATCAGATTGTAGATGCCGTAGAGGATCAGCACGCCGACGATCGGCCCGGTGATGGTGGCGACGCCACCGAACAGCGCGAACACGATGGCGAAGATCGAGAACTCGCCGGAGAACACGTTGTCGGGGTAGAACACCGAGACGTACCAGGCGTAGATGCCGCCGGCGAGGCCCGCGACCAATGCCGAGGCGAGCCAGGCGATCACCCGCATCTTGATGATGTTGACGCCGGCCATCGACGCCGACACCGCATCCTCGCGCACGGCCTGCAATGCAAGGCCGAACGGCGAGTTCTTCAGATACACCACCGCGCCGACCGTCAGCGCCATCACCACGACCGCGGCGTAGTAGGCGTGGGTCGGATTGAACGTGCCGGTGAGCGACACGCCGTATGGTCCCTTGGTGATTCCCTCCAGCGCCGGGTTGGCGACGAAGTGCAGCACCGCGAGCGAGGCCGCGAGGTTGGCGATCGCGAAATACGCACCCGACAGCCGCAGCAGCGGCGTCAGCAACAGACCGAGCGCGACCGCGACGAGGCCGCCGACCAGCACCGCGAGCGGCGCCGGCGTCTGGAGGTGCATCACCATGATGGCAAAGCCGTAGGCGCCGGCCCCGAAGAAGCCGACATAGCCGAACGGCAGATAACCGGTGAAACCATAGATGATGTTCACGCCCTGCGCGAGGATCAGGAAGATCACGAAGTTGAACAGCAGCAGATGGTTTTGATAGACGCCGGGCAGCAGTGCGAACACCACCACCAGCGGCACCAGGATGAACAGCAGGTGTTTCGAGGCGTTATGCAACGCGCACCCGCCTTCCGAGCAGACCGCTCGGGCGCAACAACAGGATCACGATCAACAACACATAGGGCAGCAGGTCGGCCCAGGAACTGAGATAGGTCTGCACCAGCATGTAGCAGAGGCCATAGACGACGCCGCCGAGCGCGGTGCCCAGCGGGTTGCCGAGCGAGCCGAGCACGACGATCGCAAACGACGTCACCGTCGCGTCCGCACCGAAGGCAGGCGTCACCGAGCCGAACATGAAGGGCGCGAACACGCCGGCGACGGCCGCGATGCCGAGCCCGATGCCGAACGCCGCGGCCGAGACGCGATCGACATCGATGCCGGTGGCCAGGGCCTCGTCACGGCGTGACATCACCGCGCGGGTCAGGGTGCCGAGCCGCGTGTGGTAGAGATAGAGGTACACCAGCGCGATCGCGACGAGGCTCGTGATCGCCGCGATCACCCACGGCGCGGGAAAGCCCTGGCCGAAGATCTCGATCGGCCCTGCTCCACCGGCCTTGCCGCCGAACAGCTTGACCTTGATGGTCGAGAACACGGTGCCGAGCAGCCGGCTCTGGATCGAGCGCTCGCTGGTGCCGGCGAAGATCGTGGTCACCGCCTCGATCACCTGCGACAGGCCGAAGAACAGGATGATCGACAGCATTTCCGGATTGGCCGAGCCTTGCAGCCGCGGCACCAGCACCCAGTACAGCAGCACGCCCGCCAGCACGAAGACCACGAAGGCCAGCGGCACCGCGAACAGCGGGTCGAGCCCGGCGATGCCGACCACGCCGAACGCGATGAAGGCACCGAGCATCAGGATGTCGCCATGCGCAAGATTGACGATGCGCATGACGCCGAACACGAGGTTGAGACCGATGCCGACCAGGCTGAAATACAGCCCGAACAGCACGCCGGCAACGAGCGCATAGGTCATGCTAGCGCCCGCCGCCCACGTTCGTCATGACCAGGCTTGTCCCGGCCATCCACGTCTCTCTCACGCGGAAACCAAGACGTGGATGCCCGGCACAAGGCCGGGCATGACGGAGCTTGTGGGGAGATCGAGCCCATATGCGATAGTCTACCGTGAACCGCATCACGGCGCCGGATAGATCGGCTTGCCGGTGGCGGTCTCATGCGGATAGATCGAGACGAACTTGATGTGGTCGTGCTCGTCGACCGTGAGCTGGCCGAGCGGCGTCAGTTCGCCGATCTGGCCGCCGGTCTCGTCCAGCGCGAAGGTGCCGTCCAGGGTCTTGAGCTGGCCGCTGAGCGAGAACACGGCGCGGCGCAGCTCCATCTGGTCGAGGCTGGTCGCAACCGACAGCGTCTTCTCGATCACCAGCGCCGTGGTGTAGCCGGCCACCGCGTTGAAGCCGAACTCCATCTTGCCGTCGTTGTACTTCTTCAGCCAGGCTTCGCGGAAATCCTTCATGGTCATCCCGAAATTGACGGGATAATCCAGCTCGGACGGCGGCACATAGGTCCAGATGTGCTCCAGCCCCTTGGCGCCGACATTCTTCTCCAGCAGCTCGGTCTCGAGGCCGGCATAGATCGCAAACAGCATCTTGAACTTGGTGCCGACGTCCTGGACGTTGCGCAGGAAGGCGATGTCGTTCGGCGCGTAGCCGAAATGGATCACCGCATCGGGATTGGTCTTGCTGATGTTGTTGATGATCACGTTGTAGTTGGTGGTCTCGGTCGGAACGCCCTGGTCGTAGACGATCTCGATCGGCGCGCCGGACTCCTTGACGAACTTGCGGAACGCGTTGGCCTGGGTGCCGGTGAACTCGTTGGTCGCGTAGAGGATCGCGACCTTCTTGATGCCGAGGCCCGGGCCGTCATGGCTGATGAAATCGGCGACCGGCTTCGGCCACACCGTCGACACCGGGTCGGCCATCAGCGCGATGTAGGGATTGTCCTTGGAGAAGAAGCTCGCGCCGGTTCCGGTCTGGTCGAACAGGAACATCTTGCGATCGCGCGCGATCGCGACCGCGGGCGCCGTCAGCACCGATCCGGAATCGGCGACCAGCAGGTCGACCTTATCCTGGGTGATGAGCTGGTTATACAACGTCGCGGCGGTCGCGGTGTTGCTCTGGTCGTCATAGGAGACGAGCTTGATCGGGAGCTTCTTGTCGAACGCCTTCACGAAGACGCCGCCCTCGGCGTTCTTCTGCTCGACCCACAATTTCAGCGAACTGTAGACCGGCATCGAGATCGAGGCGTAGCGCCCGGAGGACGCGTACAGCGTGCCGATCTTGATCTCCGACGGTGCGTCGGCGGCGATTGCCTGCGTGGCAAATGCGAGGCTGGCAGCGAGTGCCGCGCCGATGATCCTCAGCATGATATTATTCCTCCCGGGTACCTTGGACGTGTCCTGGACAGATATGGACGTATCTTGGACGTGTCTTGCAGCTGTGTTGGACGCGGCCCTTCTACGCGCCGGATCGAGGCGACACAAGCATCGCGGCCTTAGCAATTGTGCGAGGGGCGGAATATGCGGCATGCGCCGGACACAGGCCGCTGCGCGGGGCATGGATGGACCGTTGACGGGCCTCGGTCCGATGGCGCATCAAGACTGGAACGATTTCGGGAGGAAACATTCAGTCATGGCCGAACCCGCGCGCGCGAAACCAAAACCGACACCTGAAACCCAGCATTTCTGGGATGGCACCAAGGCCGGCGAACTGCGCCTGCAGCGCTGTGACGCCTGCGCCAATGTCTACTTTCCGCCGCGGCCGTTCTGCCCCTCCTGCGCCTCGCGCAAGGTTTCGGTGTTCAAGGCCACCGGCAAGGGCAAGCTGTACAGCTACGTCATCAATCATCGTCCCGCCGCGCCCGGTTTCACGCCGCCATATGCGATCGCCATCGTCGAGCTCGACGAAGGCCCGCGCATGATGAGCAACATCATCGATTGCCCGCAGACGCCGGAAGCGCTCGAGCTCGACATGCCGCTCGAGGTCGCCTTCGAGGCGCTCGACGACAAGATCACCCTTCCCTTGTTCCGTCCGGCAAAGGGCTAACGCGATGCGCAGGAACCAGGTTGCCGTCGTCGGTGCGGCCGAAACCACCGAGCTCGGCGTCATTCCCAACATGTCGCAGATCCAGCTGCACGCGGACGCGGCGCTGAACGCGATCGCGGACGCCGGTCTGAAGCTGTCGGACATCGACGGCTTCGCCACCGCGGTCGAGACCCCGCAGCAGATGGCGCACTATCTCGGCATCACGCCGACCTGGGTCGACGGCACCTCGGTCGGCGGCTGCTCCTTCATGCTGCATGTCCGCCACGCCGCGGCTGCGATCGAGGCCGGCCTGTGCAAGACCGTGCTGATCACCCATGCCGAGAGCGGCAAGTCGATGATCGGCAAGCAGCCGCGCTTCACCGCGCCCGACAGCCTCAACGGGCAATTTGAGTCACCGTTCGGCGTCTACGGGCCGCCGAGCATGTTCCCGATTCCGGTGCTGCGCTTCATGAAGACGCACGGCATCACCCATGAGCAGCTCGCGATGGTCGCCGTGGTGCAGCGCGAATGGGCGGCGAAGAACCCGCGCGCCACCATGAAGGACCCGATCACGGTCGCCGACGTCTTGAACTCGCGGATGATCGCCTATCCGTTCCGGCTGCTGCAATGCTGCCTCGTCACCGACGGCGGCGGCGCGCTGATCCTGACCTCGGCCGACCGCGCCAAGGATTTTCCGCGCAAACCGGTCTACATCCTCGGCACCGGCGAGAGCGTCGAAACGCCGATGGTCAGCCAGATGAAGACCTTCGACTCGTCGCGCGCCTTCAAGGTGGCGGGTCCCCTCGCCTTCAAGGAGGCCGGCATCACCCACAAGGACGTCGATCACCTGATGATCTACGACGCCTTCGCGCACCTGCCGCTGTACGGCCTCGGCGACCTCGGCTTCATGCCCCATGAGGAAACCGGCAAGTTCATCGCCGATGGCAACACCCGCCCCGGCGGCAAGCTGCCGCTCAACACCAATGGCGGCGGGTTGAGCTACATGCACTCCGGCATGTACGGCATGTATGCGTTGCAGGAGAGCGTGCGGCAGATGCGCGGCATCGCGCCGGCGCAGGTGCCGAACGCCAAGATCTCGGTCTGCCACGGCGTCGGCGGCATGTTCGCCGCGAGTGGCACGATCATCTTTACGAACGAGAAGTAACCCAACCCGTCGTTCCGGGGCGCGCGAAGCGCGAACCCGGAACCTCGAGATTCCGGGTTCGATGCTGACGCATCGCCCCGGAATGACGGGCAGCAACAAGGAGAAACCCACATGGCAAAATCACTGCAAGACAAAGTCATCATCGTCACCGGCGCGGGCCGCGGCATCGGCCGCGAGATCGCGCTGCTCTGCGCGGCGGAAGGCGCCAAGGTCGTGGTCAACGATCCCGGCGGCGCGGCCGACGGCGGCGGCTCCAGCGCGGCGCCCGCCGAGGAGGTGGTCGAGGAGATCAAGAAGCGCGGCGGCACCGCGGTCGCCAATTTCGAGTCGGTGGCGGAAGCCATCCCGGCCAGCAAGATCGTGAAGACCGCGACCGATCATTTCGGCCGGCTCGACGGCGTCGTCAACAATGCCGGCATCCTGCGCGACATGATCTTCCACAAGATGAGCGTGGAAGCCTTCGAGGCCGTCATCAAGGTGCACCTGATGGGCTCGTTCTATGTCAGCCATGCCGCGGCGCGGATCTATCGCGAGCAGGAGTCGGGCGCGTTCGTGCACTTCACCTCGACCTCCGGCCTGATCGGCAATTACGGCCAGGCCAACTACGCCGCCGCCAAGCTCGGCATCGTCGGGCTGTCGAAGTCGATCGCGCTCGACATGGGCCGCTTCAACGTGCGCTCGAACTGCGTGTCGCCGTTCGCCTGGACCCGCATGATCGGCACCATCCCGACCGAGACCGACGCCGAGAAGGCGCGTGTCGAGAAGATCAAGCAGATGGGCCCGGAGAAGATCGCGCCGGTCTGCGCCTATCTGCTGTCGGACGCCGCCAAGGACGTCACCGGGCAGATCTTCGGCGTGCGCATGAACGAGATCTTCCTGTTCGGCCAGCATCGTCCGGTGCGCTCGGTGCATCGCGGCGAAGGCTGGACGCCGGAGACCATTGCCGAGCACGGCATGCCGGCGCTGAAGGGATCGTTCGCCAAGCTCGACCGCTCGGCCGACGTGTTCACCTGGGATCCGATCTGAGGATTTCGGTTTCGATCTGACAGTTTTATGAAAAAGTCGCCTCCGCGAAGCCGCGGGGGCGACACACTCTTTGGTTGTTTCTTCACAGCGTGCCCGCATTGTGCCCGAATTGCGGGCGCATGATCGTCCTCCCCATAACAAAAAGCCTGGGAGGACTTCGTGACGAATCCAAGCAACACATTGAAGCACGAGGCCGACGGAACGAAGGCGTTCGACCGTCGAACGATCTTGCGCGGCGCAACCGCGCTTGCTGCGACCGCGATGGCTGCATCCGATGCATCGGCGCGCGACTACGGCCGCAACGCGGAGCCGCAGCGTTATCCCGATCCCGACATCGTCGTGATCGACGACAAGCGCTTCAAGGCCAAGGTCGGCAACACCGCGATCAAGCGGCTCTACACCGGCTGCCTGTGGGCGGAAGGGCCGGCCTGGAATGCGCAGGGCCAGTACCTGGTGTGGAGCGACATCCCGGCCAACCGCCAGTTGCGCTATCTCGACGATGACGGCCACATCTCCGAGCAGTTCCACAAGCCGTCGAACGAGGCCAACGGCTCGACCTTCGACTTCGAGGGCCGGCAGATCACCGCCGAGCGCACCCGGCTGGTGCGCTACGAGCACGACGGAACCGTCACCTCATTGGCGGAGCAGGCCAACGGCAAGCAGCTCAACGGGCCGAACGACATGGTCGTGCATCCCAACGACAAGTCGATCTGGTTCACCGATCCCGGCTATGGCGCGGTCTCGATCTATGAGGGCCAGCGCGCCAACACCGGCTCGGTCCAGCCCTTCCAGAAGGAAGCCGTCTACCGCATCGATGCGTCGACCGGACAGATCACCAAGGTCTGCGACGAACCGTTCAAGCCGAACGGCATCGCCTTCAGCCACGACTACAAGAAGGTCTATGTCTGCGACACCGGCATCACGCATTATCCGAACGCCAAGAACATCGTCTGGCAGTACGACCTCAACGGCGACAAGCTCTCCAATCCGCGCACGCTGATCGACATGACGCTGGACGGCAAGTCGGGCTTTCCGGACGGCATGCGGGTCGACATCGACGGCAACATCTGGGTCGGCGCCGGCTGGGTCGGACCGGGCTATGACGGCGTCCAGGTGTTCGCGCCCGACGGTCAACGCATCGGCCAGATCCTGCTGCCGGAGACCTGCGCCAACCTCACCTTCGGCGGCAGGAAGCGCAACCGCCTGTTCATGACCGCGAGCCAATCGCTCTATGCGGTGTATGTGGAGACGCGGGGCGCGCACAATTGCTGATCTAGCCGTCGTCCCGGCGAAGGCCGGGACGACAGTGGTGCTTAACCGCTATTTCGCAACCCCGCCGAGATCCCGTTGATCGTGATCTGAATCCCGCGCAGCACCTGCTCGTCCGGGTTCTGCGCGCGATGCTCCTTCAACAGCTCGACCTGCACGTGGTTGAGCGGGTCCATGTAGGGGAAGCGGTTGCGGATGCCGCGCTCCAGCAGCGGGTTGCCTTGCAGCAGCCGGTCGTGGCCCATGATGTCGAGCAGCGTCTCGATCGACAAATGCCACTCGCGGCGGATCTGGCCGAAAATCTTCTCGCGCAGGGCGACGTCCGGTACCAGCTCGGCATAGCGCGAGGCGATCGCGATCGAGCTCTTCGCCAGCACCATGTCCATGTTGGAGAGCAGCGTGCGGAAGAACGGCCACTCCTTGTAGAGCTCCTGCAGGAACGGCATGCCCTGCTCCGGATGCTCCGCGATCCAGGTCTCGACCGCGGCACCGAAGCCGTACCAGCCCGGCAGCATCAGCCGGCATTGCGCCCAGGAGAACACCCACGGAATCGCGCGCAGGTCCTCGATCTCGCGGGTCTTCTTGCGCGAGGCCGGACGGCTGCCGATGTTCAAGGTCGCGATCTCGTTGATGACGGTCGAGCCCCAGAAGTAATCGGCAAATCCCGGCGTCTCATAGACGAGCCCGCGATAGGCCTTGAAGGCGAGCGCGGAGATCTCCTCCATCGCCCTGAGATATTCGGGACGCGGCGCGCTCTGCCGCGGCTGCAACAGGCTGGTCTCCAGCGTCGCCGCGGCGAGGATCTCCAGATTGCTGCGGCCGACCTCGGCATTGGAATATTTCGAGGAGATGATCTCGCCCTGCTCGGTGATGCGGATCTGGCCGTTCACGGCGCCGCCGGGCTGCGCGATGATCGCGTCATAGCTCGGCCCGCCGCCGCGGCCGACCGAGCCGCCGCGGCCGTGGAACAGCCGCAGCCGCACGCCGTGGCGCTCGAACACCTCGACCAGGCCGATCTCGGCCTTGTAGAGCTCCCAGCCCGAGGTGACGAAGCCGCCATCCTTGTTGCTGTCGGAATAGCCGAGCATCACTTCCTGGACGCCGCCGAGACTGTCGACCAGCCTGCGATAGTCGTGCAGCGCCAGCATCCGGTCCATGATGCCGCTGGAAGCTTGCAGGTCCTCGATGGTCTCGAACAGCGGCACGATGTTGATCGCGCTGCGGCCGGACGGATTGACGAGCCCGACCTCCTTGAGCAGCACCGCGACCTCGAGCATGTCGGACATGCCCTTGCACATCGAGATGATGCATTGCGAGATCACCTCGGGACCGAACTTGCCATGCGCCTCGGCGGCGGCCCGGAACACGGTGAGCTCGCTCTGGGTCTCCTCGGAATATTTCACGAAGGGCGAGGCCAGCGGCCGCGCGCTGCGCAACTCGCCGAGCAGCAGGCTGACGCGCGCCTCCTCGCCCAGCGCGAGGTAGGACATGCCGGGATTGGCGGTGTCGAACAGCTCGGCGATGGTGCGCTCATGCACCGCCGAGTTCTGCCGGATGTCGAGCCGCGCCAGATGGAAGCCGAAGCAATCCACCGCCCGCCGCAACTGCCGCAACCGGCCGCGCGCGATGACGCCGGAATTGTTCGCGATCAGTGAGCGGTTGAGCACGTCGAGATCGGCCTGGAACTCACTGACGCTCGCATACGGCTCCGCCTTGCCGACCGGCGGCCGCGTGGTCTCGACCTCGAGCCGCATGGCGGTGGCGGCTAACCGCGCATAGATGCCCGACACCGCCAGACGATAGGGCTCGCCGCTGCGATGCGGCGAGGTGTCCGGCGAACGCTCGGCGAGGATCCGCAACTCCTCCGAGATATCGGCGAGATGGGCCGCGAGCGACAGCTCGGCGCCGAGCGCGTGCAGTTCCTCGAGGTAGAAGCTGAGCACCCGGCTCGATTGCAGCCGCAGCGTGCCGCGCATCACCTCCGCCGTCACGAACGGATTGCCGTCGCGGTCGCCGCCGATCCAGCTTCCCATCCTGAGGAACGAGGCGAGCTCGCCGGCCTCGCCGACTTCCTTGTTCAGCCGGTCCTCCAGCGCGCAATGCAGCCGCGGCAGTTCCTGCAAGAAAGTGTAGTCGTAGAACGACAGGCCGTTGGCGACCTCGTCGAGCACGGTCAGCTTGGTCCGGCGCAGCAGATTGGTCTGCCACAGCGTCACCACCGCGCGGCGAAGCTGCTCGTCGCTGGCGTCGCTCTCGTCCGGCGTCATCTGCAATCGCTCGCGGCGGTCGAGCAGATCGGCAATCTCCATCTCGCGGTCCATCGTGCTCTTGCGGCGGACCTCGGTCGGATGCGCTGTCAGCACCGGGCTGACCAGCGCGCCCTTGAAGAAGCTGCGCAGGTCGGCCGGGCTGATGCCGGCCTGACGGGCATGGACCAGGGTCTGCTCCAGCGTGCTCGGCCGCGGCGCCCCGTTGGGACCGAGGCTGCGCATCTGGCGGATGTTGTTCTGGTCCTCGGCGATGTTGGCTAGGTGGGAGAAATAACTGAAGGCACGGACGATCCGCAGCGTCTCGGCGATCGACATGCTGTCGAGGATGCCCTCGAGCTCGCGCCGGGCCAGCTTGTCCTCATCGCGGTGGAACCGGACCGAGGTCTGGCGGATGCGCTCGACCAAGTCGAACGCGTCGGCGCCCTCCTGGTCCCGCACGGTGTCGCCCAGCACACGTCCCAGCAGGCGGATGTCGTTGCGGAGCCGCGCGTCCTCCTCCTGCGCCGCCCTATCGAGGAGACTGGCTTCAGCGGCGCTCCTGGTACCGAGGTCGGTCTCGGAAGGCATGGTCTGGGGTGACATGGCGGGCTACTCCAGAGGCTGCCGGGTTCCTCCGGAGTGTGCGCTTTTTTTGCCGCAGCGCAAGATGAACTTGGTGGCGGTGCACACATCGGCCATCGTCCCGGCCCCCGCAATGGCGCACCAGGCCGGAACGACAGGCTTCTTTGCGGCGCTAGATCCTCCGCCCTGCCCGCTCCCAATACGGGTCGCGCAGGCGGCGCTTGAAGATCTTTCCGGAATCCTCCCGCGGCAGGTTGGTCTGGATTTCGATGTGCTTGGGCACCTTGTAGTCGGCGAGCGCGGTTTTCAGCTGGGCGCGGACCGCCGATATGTCGAGCGAGACACCCGGCTGCGGCTCGACCACCGCCATCAGCGCCTCGCCGAACTCGGCGTCGGGGATGCCGAATACCGCGCAGTCATGCACGCCGGGGACTGCATGCAGCACCGCCTCGATCTCGGCCGGATAGATGTTGACGCCGCCCGAGATCACCATGTCGCGCTTGCGATCGCAGATGAAGACGTAGCCGTCGGCGTCGATATAACCGACGTCGCCTGAGGTGATGAAGCCTTCCCGGTCGATCTCGGCGCGCTTCTCGGACTTGTTGTGATAGGTGAAATCGGGATTGCCGGCGATCCGCGAATAGATCTCGCCGATCTGCCCTCGAGGCACCTCCTTGCCGTCGTCGCCGATGAAGCGAAGCTCGGCGCCGGGCGAGATCTTTCCGACCGTGCCGGGCTTCTTCAGCGCATCCTCCGAGGTCGCGAACGTCACCGCGCCCGACTCGGTCGAGCCATAGAATTCGTAGATCACCGGGCCCCACCATTCGATCATGGCGCGCTTGACATCGGCCGGACACGGCGCAGCGGCGTGAATGATGTGGCGCAGCGACGATACGTCGTATTTCTTCCGCACCTCCTCCGGCAGCTTCATCAGGCGGATGAACATGGTCGGCACCATGAAGATGGTGTCGATCCTCTCGCGCTCGATCAGCGCCAGAAATTCCTCCGCGTCGAAGCGTGGCATCAGCACCAGCGCGCCGCCGAGCCGGCCTGACCGCAGTCCGAAGGAATTCGGCGCGGAATGATACAGCGGTCCCGGCAGGATCGCGCGCGCGCCGGGCTTCAGGCCATAGATCATCGCGCGCATCGCTTCCGCGTTGGAGGTCTGTTCCGGCGTCGGCGCGAAGCGGCGCACGCCCTTCGGATGGCCCGTGGTGCCCGAGGTATAGATCATGTTCTGCGGTTGCGGCACGACAGGGCCGTCATAGCGCGGGAATTGCGCCAGCCAGGATTCGAAATCGATCGCGAAATCCGGGGTTCCGAGATGATCGGGATTGATCTTGTAATGGCTAAGGATTTCCGGCGGTGTCGGCACGCTGAGTACGGTGACGTCGGGCGGGATCGCGCCACGCAGCGGATGCAGCATGTCGGCATGGCCGATCAGGACCCGCGTGCCGGAATCCGTCAGCACGTAGTTGACCTCTTCCGGCTTGAAATGCCAGTTGACCGGCACGCCATAGGCGCCGAGCCGCATCGCCGCATAGGCCGCCTCGATGAAGGCGATGTCGTTGCGCATCAGCATGCAAACGCTGTCGCCCGGCTTGACGCCGAGCTTGGCAAGGCCGCTGGCGATACGCTCGGTGCGCTCGGCGACCGCTGCGTGATCGCGCCTGCGCTCGCCGGAGATGATGCCGAGGAAGGGGTGGGACGTTTCGCTCATGTGTTCTTGTTCTTCTTTATCGGTTGGCGATGTTGCCTGTGCCCGTCATAGCCGGAAGAAGCTCCGGCCATGACGGCAGCAAGGTCATTCACGCATCCGCAAACTTCGGCGCGCGCTTCTCCAGATTGGCGCGCACCGATTCGGTCTGGTTCGGACTGCCGAGCAGCTTCTGCTGCTCGACGGATTCCGCAAGCAGCGCCGCCGCCGGATCGACCGACAGGTTGTTCAGCAGCCGCTTGGCGGCACGGATCGCATCCGGGCTCTTGCCGGCGATCTCGCGCGCGACCTCGAGCGCCGCGGCACGCGGATCGTCGCAGACGCGGGTGGCAAGCCCGTAGCTCTGGGCTTCCTGTGCGGAGAAGATGCGGCCGGTATAGGTGAGCTCGCGCAGGATATCGTCACGCACCAGGCTCGCCAGGATCGGGGTGCCCGCCATGTCCGGCACCAGGCCCCACTTGATCTCCATGATCGACATCCGCGCATCGGTTGAGAGGAAGCGCATGTCGGCGCCAAGCGCGAGCTGGAAGCCGCCGCCGAACGCGACGCCGTGGACCGCGGCGATCACCGGCACCGGAAGCTGGCGCCAGCCCCATACCGCCTGCTGCGGAAAATTGGCCTTGCCGTGGGTCCGGATGGTCAGATCCCGCTTCTCACCGCCAGGCACCCCATTACCACCATCCTTCATGGCGGCGAACCGGCCCATGTCGAGGCCGGCGCAGAAGGCGCGGCCCTCGCCGGACAACACCACGACCCGGACGCCTTTTTCCTTGGAAAGCCGGTCGGTTGCGGCGACCAATGCCTCGAACATCGCGGCATCGAGCGCGTTCATCTTTTCCGCCCGCACCAGGCGGACATCCGCGATACCGTCTGAAATCGATATCGAAACGCGATCTTCCATTGAAATCTCCTCCGCTGATCCTGGTTGGCGCTTTACAGAAAGGCCGTTGTCCGGTTTTAGTCAATCGACCAATTAACTGACAACCCCCGTGGAGGAAACGATGTTCAGCAATCAGCTTCTTGCCGGGCGGCGCATATTGGTAACCGGCGGTGGCACCGGTCTCGGCAAGGCCATGGCAACCCGGTTCCTGCAACTCGGGGCCGAGGTCCATATCTGCGGCCGCCGCAAGAGCGTCTGCGACGAGACCGCCACCGAACTGATGGCCGAGCATGGCGGACGCGTCGTCAGCCACGGCGTCGATATCCGCAATGCCATGGCGGTCGACGAGATGATCGAGGCGATCTGGACCACCAGCGGCCCCCTCACCGATCTGATCAACAACGCCGCCGGCAATTTCATCTCGCGCTCGGAAGAGCTTTCGGCGCGCGGGTTCGATGCCGTGGCCAACATCGTGATGCACGGCACCTTCTATGTGACGCATGCGGTAGGCCGGCGCTGGATCGCGGGCGGCCATCGCGGCAACGTGGTGTCGATCACCGTGACCTGGGTGCGCAACGGCTCGCCCTATGTGGTGCCGTCGGCGATGAGCAAGTCCGCGATCCATGCCATGACCATGTCGCTGGCGATCGAATGGGGCCGCCACGGCATCCGCCTCAACACCATCGCGCCCGGCGAGATTCCGACCGAAGGCATGAGCAAGCGCATCAAGCCGGGCGACGAGGCCGGCGCCCGCACCAAGGCGATGAATCCGATGGGCCGGGTCGGCACCATGGACGAGTTGCAGAACCTCGCAGTGTTCCTGATCTCCGGCGGCTGCGACTGGATCAACGGCGAGACCATCGCCATGGACGGCGCGCAGGCGCTGGCGATGGGTGGCAATTTCTACCAGCTCCGCGACTGGAGCGACGACGACTGGACCAAGGCGCGGGAGTCGATCAAGGCGCAGAACGAAAAGGATCGCGCGGCGCGGGGCTGAGGCCGGCGCTTGCGCATCAACGTCCGCTGTCGTCCTGGCGGAAGCCAGGACCCATAACCACCGCTGCGCGCGATTGCGCACGTTGTGGCCGTAGCGTCGCGCCTTATTTGCACTGGTGGTAATGGGTCCTGGCTTTCGCCAGGACGACGTTGAAACATAGCGAGCACCCACCCCGTATTGTTTTTCCCGCGCGATGCAGCCACACTCCGCGCCAACAAAAACATCACGGGGGAAACATGTCCGACGCGCCGAAACCAAACAATCTTGCCGACATGGTGCGCGACCGCGCCAAGAGCCGCGGCGATGCGCTGGCCTATGAGTTCGAGGGCCGGCAGACCAGCTTCACCGAGTTCGACACCAAGACCAACCGCGTCGCCAACGCGCTGATCGCGATGGGCGTCCGGAAAGGCGAGCGCATCGCCTATCTCGGCAAGAACAGCGATTTCTATTTCGAACTGCTGATGGGCGCGATGAAGGCCGGCGTGGTGATGGCGCCGGTGAACTGGCGTCTCGCCGGCCCCGAGGTCGCCTTCATCGTCGACGACTGCAAGGCGCCGCTGCTGTTCGTCGGCCCCGAATTCGTCACCCAGGCGCGCAATATCAGCGACAAGCTGCCCAGCGTCCGCAGCATCATCACGACCGAGGGCGGCGCACCGGAATGGCCTGACTATCTCGCATGGCGCGACGCACAAAGTGGCGACGACCCGCGCGTCGCGATCGAGCCGAAGGACATCGCGATCCAGCTCTACACCTCGGGCACGACCGGCAAGCCGAAGGGCGCGATGCTGTCGCACGCCAACTTCCTCAACCTCGTGCAAACCGGCAACGAGAACGAGAAGCCGGACTGGAACAAATGGACCACCGACGATGTCTCGCTGGTGGCGATGCCGATCTTCCACATCGGCGGCTCCGGCTGGGGCGTCATGGGACTCTATCACGGCGCCCGCGGCGTGATCGCGCGCGAATTCGATCCGACCAAGGTGCTCGACTTCTTCGAGCAGTCCGGCATCACCAAGCTGTTCATGGTGCCGGCCGCGATGCAATTCGTGGTGCGGCAGCCCCGCGCGCGGCAGGTCGATTTCTCCCGCCTGAAGTACATGCTGTATGGCGCCTCGCCGATCCCGGCGGCGCTGCTGAAGGAGTGCATCGAGGTCTTCAAATGCGGCTTCGTGCAGATGTACGGCATGACCGAGACCACCGGCACCATCGTCGCGCTGCCGCCGGAGGATCATATCGAAGGGCTCGAGCGGATGCGCTCGGCCGGCAAGGCGCTGGCGGGCGTCGAACTCGCGATCCTCGACGCGGACGGCAAGCCGCTGCCGCCGGGCGAGGTCGGCGAGATCGCCACCCGCTCCGGCTCCAACATGGCAGGCTACTGGAATCTGCCAGAGGCCACCGCGAAGACGATCGACGGCGACGGCTGGCTGCGCACCGGCGATGCCGGCTACATGGACAAGGACGGCTATCTCTACATCCACGACCGCATCAAGGACATGATCATCTCCGGCGGCGAGAACATCTATCCGGCCGAAGTCGAGAGCGCGCTGTGCGACCACCCGGATGTGGCGGAAGCCGCCGTGATCGGCATCCCCGACGAGAAATGGGGCGAGGCGGTCAAGGCTGTCGTGGTGATGAAGCCGGGCAAGAGCGCTGATGCGACCGACATCATCAACTTCGCCCGCGAGCGGATCGCCGGCTACAAGACGCCGAAATCGGTCGACTTCATCGCTGCGCTGCCGCGCAACCCGTCGGGCAAGATCCTGCGGCGGAGCCTGCGTGAGCCGTACTGGGCGGGCAAGGACCGGCAGGTGAACTGATCGGGCGCGACCCTACTTTGCCGTCATCAAAGCGGGTGATCCGGTATCCCGGAGACAGCGGTTATGGAATCGATAGGCCGCAGCGTACTGGATACCCCGCTTTCGCGGGGTATGACGGGTCAACATATCGCGACGTCGTGCCCCCAACTCAGTGCTTGCCGGCTCCCATGTAGCCGAACAGGAAGCCCGCCACCTTGCGCTTCTGGATCTCCTCGCTGCCTTCGGTGATGCGATAGCGGCGGTGGTGGCGGTAGATGTGCTCGAACGGCTTGTGGCGCGAATAGCCCATGCCGCCATGCACCTGCATCGCGCGGTCGGCGGCCTCGCAGCACAGCCGGTTTGCCCAGAAATTGCACATCGAGACCCGGTCCGACAGCGTGTGCTCGACCTGGGCCTGGGTGAGCTGATCCATCTCCCACGCCGTCTTGCGGATCAGCAGCCGCAGCATCTCGGCCTGGGTGGCAAGCTCGACCAGCGGCCACTGGATCGCCTGGTTCTCGGCCAGCGCCTTGCCGAACGGCTTGCGCTCGCGGGCATACTTCACGCTCTCGTTGATGCAGTACACCGCAGCGCCGAGCGAGCTTGCCGCCTGGCGGATGCGGTTCTCGTGCACGAAGCATTGCGCCAAGGACAGGCCGCGGCCGACCTCGCCGAACTGCGTATCCTCAGGCACGAACACGTCGGTGAAGCTGACCCGCGGATGATCGGTCGGCATGTTGAAGGTCCACATGTATTCTTCAACCTTCACGCCCGGCGATTTCGCCGGCACCAGGAAGCAGCTGATGCCGCGGGCGTCGCCGTCATTGCCGGAGGTGCGGGCAAACAGCGCGCAGTGCGTCGCGACATGCATGCCGGTGGTCCACATCTTCTCGCCGTTGATGATCCAGCCTTTGACGTTGTCACGCGTGGCCGGGACGGCTTTGGTCTCCATATGCGTGGCGTCGGAGCCGTGCTCCGGCTCGGTGAGGCCGAATGTGATGCGGTACTTGCCGGTGATCGAGCCGTCGATCATCGCCTTCTGCTCGTCGGTTCCATAGCGGTCGAGCATGGTCACGATCGGCAGATTGCCGACGATCGAATGCTCGTTCTGCAAATCATTGTGCAGGCCGAGTCCCTTCGAGGCGAAATGCTCGCGGATCACGGCCATCCACAGGTTGGAACCGTCCTTGCCACCATAGCGCTTCGGGATCGCGAAGCGGAGATGGCCGGCGGCGTCGGCCAGGTTCTTGGCCTTGCGCAGCAAGAGCTCCCATTCATGGCGCGGCAGGCCGCCCTTGTCGAAATCGGTGCGCGCCCATTCGCGGCGATGATCGAAGAAGCGGATGTTGTCATCGGCCTCTTCCAGTGGCTTGATCTCGCGTTCGATGAAGCGGTCGAGCTCGGCGAGATAGGCTGTCAGGTCAGCCGGCAGATTGAAATCCAAGGCGGTCTCTCCCGGAAATATTGTTGATTCTGGTTTTGCGTTTAGGCGCTATCGCGGATCCGCGTTCGGATCGATTAAGCTGAGAAGCACGCGGCCAAGTCAAGCGCGCCAGTGAGGCTTGCGCGCGCGGTCGCGTTGCGTAATTGAATGGCACGGAACGGCGCGCAGGCGGTAGGATGCGCGCCATATTCTTCGCCGCAGAAAATCCACGGGAGCAAACATGGATCTGAAATTCTCCAAGGTGACGCGCAAGGGTCCCATCACCATCGTGACGCTGTCGCGGCCCGAGGTTTACAACGCGCTGCATATCGACGCGCATTTCGAGCTCAACAAGGTGTTCGACGACTTCTCCGCCGATCCCGAGCAGTGGGTGGCGATTGTCACCGGCGCCGGTGACAAGGCGTTCTGCGCCGGCAACGACCTGAAATGGCAGGCCGCCGGCGGCAAGCGCGGCTGGGACAAGGGCGGCTTCGCCGGACTCACCAGCCGCTTCGACTGCGACAAGCCGATCATCGCCGCCGTCAACGGCGTCGCGATGGGCGGCGGCTTCGAGATCGCGCTGGCCTGCGACCTGATCATCGCCTCGGAGAACGCAACCTTCGCTTTGCCCGAGCCGCGCGTCGGCCTCGCCGCGCTCGCCGGCGGCGTGCACCGGCTGCCGCGCCAGATCGGGCTGAAGCGTGCCATGGGCATGATCCTGACCGCGCGCCATGTCAGCGCCAAGGAAGGCCTCGAGCTCGGCTTCGTCAACGAGGTGGTGCCGCAGGGCGAGGCGCTGGCCGCTGCCGAGCGCTGGGCCGAGACCATCACCAAGAACTCGCCGATGTCGATCCGCGCCTCCAAGCAGGCGATCCAGAAGGGCCTCGAAGTCTCGCTGGAGCAGGCGCTGGCCGAGCAGCGCGAGTATCCCGCGGTGAAGGCGATGGCGGCCTCGCAGGATTACATCGAGGGCCCGAAGGCGTTTTCCGAGAAGCGCCCGCCGAAGTGGCTGGGGCGGTGACGCCCACTCTCCTCCTGTCATTCCGGGGCGGCGCGAAGCGACGAGCCCGGAATCCATAACCACCATCGTGAGTATAGATTCCGGGCCTGCGCCTGCCGGCGCATCCCGGAATGACGAAGATGGACAGTTACGTCTGCTTGTTCCCCAACTCCCTCTTGTACGACGCGTAGTTCGGCTGATCGACGGCGAGCTTGTCCATCGTGGTCTGCCAGAGATGCTCCGGCAGTCCCGGCGTTGCCAGATCGAGCTCGCCGCTGGCGATCTTGTCGGACAGCGTGCGGTTGAGCTCCATCAGCGTCCCGTCCGCGCCGAGCAATTGCTTCAGCCGCGCCGCCTCGGTGGCGTCGCCTGCCCCGGCCAGCGCGAGCTGCCGGGTCACCAGGTCGAGCGCGTTGATGCCGACGCGCAGCTTGAAGCCGTTGTGGCCCTTGATCGCGGGCGCAATCTCGTCGCGCAGGAAATCGGCGACGGCCTTGATCAGTTCGGTGGGTGTCGGTTCGTCCTGCATCTCAACGACCTCTCGGTGCAAGTAGCCTAAGCAGATCGATCTCGGTCTCCGATGCGCGTCGCCCGATCATCGCGCGCTCCATCGAATGGTCAGGGCCGGCGCGGAAGCGCTGCATCATGCCGCAGCACATCACGCCCCAGCGCAGCGTGCCCATCACCTCCCAGAACATCACGCGGTCGGGGTCGGCCTTGCGACCGGCTTCCTCGTAGCCAGCGAACAGATCCTCGCGCGTGCCAAAACCGCCGACCGGCTTGTCGATCTCGCCGAAGCGCCACGAATTGACGCAGATCCAGCCGAGATCCTCCATCGGATCGCCGGTATGCGCGAGCTCCCAGTCGAGCACCGCGCGCACCCCGTCGGGCCCGATGATCAGATTGCCGTGCCGGAAATCGCCATGCACCAGCGTCACCTCGGACGATGGTCCGGGATCGTGATCGCGCAGCCAGCGCAATGCCAGCTCGAACACCGGCCGAGGCCAGTTGAAGCTGTGATATTCGCGGGAGAGATCCTCGATCTCCTTGGTCGCCGTCAGACCGCGCAGCTTCGGCAGCCGCGCCTGTGGCAGGCCGTGAATGCCGGCGATGACGCGGCCGAGCTGGCGCGCCAGCATCGGCCGCGCGCTGGCGTATTCCTCGTCACGCAAAATTTTCCGCGCGATGGTCTCGCCTTCGACCCGCGCCATGATGAAGCCGCGGCCAAGGCCATCCTCCGGCCTCAAGACGTGCATCACCTTCGGCGACGGCAGGCCCGCGTCATGCGCGAGCTGCATCAGCGTGGCCTCGGCGTCGAGGCCGGCGGCGCGGCCGGGCGCCGCACCGTAGCCCGGCGGCGCGCGGCGCAGGATCGCGCCGATCGTGCCGTCGGGGTGCACGATGTCGAACGTCCAGGTCTCCTGGCTGGCGCCGCCGGAGAGCTTTGCCGCGCCGGTGACGCCGGTCGCGCCCGGATGAAACGCGGCGACGCAGCGCCTGAGTTCGGTCTCGATCATTTGCCCTTGAACTTCGCCGGCCGCTTTTCGAGGAATGCGGTGACGCCTTCCTTGAAATCCTCGGCGCGGCCCGCGATCCGCTGCGACTCGCATTCCAGGTTGAGCTGATCCTCGAGGGTGTTTTCCGGGCTGTCCCAATACAGCTTGCGGATCAGCGACAGCGCGATCGTCGGACCGTTGGCGAGATCATGCGCGAGCTTCATGGTCTCCTCCATCAGCGCGGCGTCGTCATAGACGCGGTTGACGAGACCCCATTCCAGCGCCTTCTCGGCCGGCAGCCGCTCGCCGAGCAGCGACAGCTCGACCGAACGCGCCTTGCCGATCAGCCGCGGCAACAGCCAGGTCGAACCGCAATCCGGCACCAGGCCGATGCGGCGGAACGCTTGCAGGAAATAGGACGAGCGCGCGCACAGGATCAGATCGCCCATCAGCGCGAAGCTCATGCCGGCGCCGGCCGCCGGGCCATTCACCGCCGTCACGATCGGACAGTGCAGCTTACGCAATCGGCGCAGGAACGGATGGAATGCGGTCTCCAGCGCCGCGCCGGCGTTGCTCCGGCCGGGCTTCTGCTGCTGGTTGCGGCCTTGCAGGTTGGCACCGGTGCAGAAGGCGCGGCCGGTGCCCGTGATCACCAGGCAGCGCACCTCGTCGCGCTTGTCGTCGATCGCATCGAGCGCCTCGGCAAGGCCGCCCAGCATGTCGATCGAGACTGCGTTCATGACTTCCTGATGGTCGAGTTTGAGGATCGCGACCGATCCGTCGAAGTCGAGCGTGACGTGCTTGAACTGCATGGTTTCCTCTTTACGTTGTTGCGGCGGTTGGTACCGCAGTAGGTCGATGGGTCGACCTGTATCTGGACCCATATTTGATTTTTGTGCCGGGCTTGTCCATGGTCGATGGCAAGCCCATCCGTGAACGCGTGATTAGCGCGCACCAAACCAAATGGAAACCCCAATGAGTGGCATCTTCGATCTCACCGGCCGCGTCGCTGTCATCACCGGTGGCAATGGCGGCATCGGCCTCGGCATCGCGCAGGCGCTCAACGCCGCCGGCTGCAACGTCGCGATCTGGGGCCGCAACGCGGAAAAAAACGCCAACGCCGCCGCCTCGATGAAGGCCGGCCCCGGCAAGGTCGCCACGCAATTCTGCGACGTCAGCGATCCCGGTTCGGTCAAGACCGCGATGAAGGCAACCCTCGACACCTTCGGCCGCGTCGACGGCTGCTTCGCCAATGCCGGCATCGGCGGCGGCGGACGCCGCTCCTTCATCGACCGCACCGAGGAGGAATGGCGGCGGATGTTCGCGACCAATCTCGACGGCGTGTTCCACGTATTCCAGGCTGCGGCACGCCACATGACCGAGCGGTCCGAGGCCGGCGACAAGTTCGGCCGGCTGGTCGCGACCTCGAGCCTCGCCTCGCTGTTCGGCACCGCGCGCAACGAGCACTATGCCGGCACCAAGGCCGCGCTGAATGCGCTGTGCCGCGCGCTCGGCGTCGAGCTCGCCCGCCACGGCGTCACCGCGAACGCGATCCTGCCCGGCTGGATCAAGAGCGACATGACCGCCGGCATCATGGCCAACGACAAGTTCGTCGCCAACGTGATGCCGCGCATCCCGGTGCGCCGCTTCGGCGAACCGAGCGATTTCGGCGGCATCGCCGTCTACCTCATGAGCAAGGCGTCGTCCTATCATACGGCGGATTGTTTCGTGATCGACGGCGGGTATACCGCGTTCTGAATGCGCTGCTGCGTCCACAATCACGACTGTCGTCCTGGCGAAAGCCAGGACCCATAACCACCGCGTTCGCTTGTGATCGGGATCGCGGCCCCGGCGTCGTGCGGCAATTGGCGATCGGGGTAATGGGTCCGGGCTTTCGCCAGGACGACACTGATCTTGTTGCGCGACCTGTGAAACATACACCCACATCCTCGCGGCGTGATCGCGTCCGAGTCTTGCGTCTACTCGCCCTCCTCCGCAACAGAGGGCGCAGCATTTCCTCCCCACGTCATTCCGGGGCGCGCAAAGCGCGAACCCGGAATGACGAGTGCGAACACCACGCGACGCCGCGTCGCTTCCGTTGCGATAAAACTGCTGCTAAGCGTTCCAACCGCAAGGGCGCAACAAGGCGGCTTTCATAACCAAGAGGGAGGATATTTCAGATGTTTTCACACGTGATGGTTGGCACCAACGACCTGGACAAGGCCAAGTCGTTCTATGACGCACTGCTCGGTACGATCGATGTCCGGCCGGCCCGGGTCGACGGTCACCGCATCATGTACCTCACCAAGGCCGGCATCTTCATGGTCTCCAAGCCGATCGACGGCGAACCGGCGACCCATGCCAATGGCGGCACGATCGGCTTTGCCTGCGCTTCGCCCGAGCAGGTCGATGCCTGGCACGCGGCCGGTGTCGCCAACGGCGGCAAGCCTATCGAGGATCCGCCGGGCGTGCGGGAAGGCGGCGGCATCAAGCTCTACCTCGCTTACTTGCGCGATCTCGACGGCAACAAGATCTGCGCGATGCATCGGATGACCTGACGATCCGGCACGTGTCGTGAGCGGCGGCGTTCAAACAACGTTTGAAACGCCGTCGCGATATTCCGCGATGCGGTAGCGACGGTGCGAAATCGGTGCTCGCGCTTCGCGCCGCACGCGTCTATTGTCCGCCGCGAAACGCGCCTTCGCGAGGGAGAAAAGACAATGAAACATGCCTATGTGCCGCGCACCACGAACTACACGCTCAACCCGGGCGACGAGCTCAACGACCTCCGGATGTCGGACAAGGTTCGCCCGCTCTACGACCACGTGAAGCAGTTCATCCGCGACACCGTCGACCCGATGTCGGTCGAGTTCTATCGCGCCGGCGAGAAGAAGACCAACCGCTGGAGCTTCACCGACGAGCAGCTCGCGATCCTGCAGAAGGCCAAGGACAAGGCCAAGGAAGTCGGCCTCTGGAACTTCTTCCTGCCCGACGCCGAGACCGGCGACGGCCTCAACAACCTCGACTACGCCTATATCGCCGCCGAGCTCGGCAAGAGCCCGCTGGCGTCCGAGACCATGAACTGCTCGGCGCCCGACACCGGCAACATGGAAGTGCTGGAGCGGGTCGGCACCAAGGCGCAGAAGGAGAAGTGGCTGAAGCCATTGCTCAACGGCGAGATCCGCTCGGCCTACGCAATGACCGAGCCGAACGTCGCCTCCTCCGACGCCAAGAACATCTCGACCACCGCGAAGCTGGTCGGCGACGAGTGGGTGATCAACGGCGAGAAGTACTACATCTCCGGCGCCGGCGACCCGCGCTGCAAGATCATGATCGTGATGGTGAAGACCAATCCCGATGCCGCACCCAGCAAGCAGCAGTCGCAGATCCTGGTGCCGATCGACACCCCCGGCGTCGAGATCCTTGGGCCCATGCACGTGTTCGGCCACGACCACGCGCCGCGCGGCCACATGCATCTGCGCTTCAACAATTGCAGGGTGCCGAAGGAGAACATGCTGCTCGGCGAGGGCCGCGGCTTCGAGATCTCGCAGGTCCGCCTCGGACCGGGGCGCATCCATCACTGCATGCGCACCATCGGCAAGGCCGAGAAGGCGCTCGACATGATGGTGCAGCGCGGCCTAACCCGCGAAGCGTTCGGCAAGAAGATCGCCCATCTCGGCGGCAACATGCAGATCATCGCCCAGGCGCGCTGCGAGATCGAGGCGATGCGGCTGATGGTGCTGAAGGCGGCCAAGGCGATGGACGTGCTCGGCAACAAGGAAGCCCGCGTCTGGGTGTCGATGGTCAAGGCGATGGTGCCCGAGCGCGCCTGCAAGGTGATCGACCAGGCGATCCAGATGCACGGCGCCACCGGCATCTCGCAGTGGTCGCCGCTCGGCGAGATGTACCAGGACGTCCGCCATCTCCGCTTCGCCGACGGTCCGGACGAGGTGCACTGGATGGTGGTCGGCCGCCACGAACTGAGCATGACGTAACAGCTCATTTTCCCCCTCTCCCCGCAAGCGGGGCGAGGTGAGAAAGCAACAACAAGTCTGTCAGGCGGGTTAGCGCAAGCTAGCCCGCCTTTTGCTTTGCGGCCGGGCGGCGGCGGGTTACGCTCCGACAACCTGCTCCGCCATTTCGGATCATCCCATGGAATACGCCGCAAGCGACCTGACCCAGCGCGAACGCTACAAGGTGCTGACCTCCTTCGTGCTGCCGCGGCCAATCGCCTGGGTCACGAGCCTCGGCCCGGACGGCGTGGTCAATGCGGCACCGTTCTCGTTCTTCAACGTGTTCTGCGAGGATCCGCCGCTCTGCATGTTCGCGGTCAATCGTCGGCCGGATGGACGCGAGAAGGACACCATGGTCAACATCCAGCGCCTGGGCGAATTCGTGGTCAACCTGACCGACGAGCCCCTGGCGCGCGCCATGCACGAGAGCTCGGGCGACTTTCCGCCCGAGATCGGCGAACCTGATTACCTCGGCCTCAAGCTCGCGCCGTCCAGCAAGATCGCGGTGCCCCGGCTTGCCGACGCGCCGTTCGCGATGGAGTGCAGGACCTGGAAGCTGATCGACGTCAACGGCGACCGCGAGCTCATCATGGGCGAAGGCATTCACTTCCACATCCGCGACGAATTGTGGGACGATGACGCGATGCGCGTTCATATGGATCGCTATCACCCGATCGGCCGCATGTTCGCCGACCGCTACTGCCGCACCGACGACCGCGTGGCGTTTCCCGCAGCCGAAGGCGCAAAGACGAAATAGGAGAAACGATGACTGAAGCATTCCACGACAACGCGGCGCAGAGCCGGTTCGAGCTCGCCGTCGACGGCCACATCGCCTTCGTGGTCTACCGCAAGACGCCGGATACGATCACGCTGGTCCACACCGAAGTGCCGCCGGAGCTTGGCGGCCGCGGCATCGGCTCCAAGCTCGCCCGCGCCACGCTCGACGCCGTGCATGCGCAGAAGATCAAGCTCGTCGTGAAATGTGAATTCATCCAGGGCTTCATGAAGAAGAACCCGGAGTATGACGATTTATTGAGCTAATCTGCCCTACTGCATCCCACACTTCGTCATGGCCGGGCTTGTCCCGGCCATCCACGTCTTCGTCTCCGGTGAACAAAGACGTGGATGCCCGGCACAAGGCCGGGCACGACCAATTTCACCGAGAGATCGCAGCGTATCAGCAACTTTACGACGACGCCGGCTCCCCGATCTTGTCCTGCGTCCTGGTCTCGAAATCGCTGGCGTCATGGCGCTCGTGGAGCTGGCTCGACGGCTCGCCCCAGGTGCGGTTGACCATGCGGCCGCGCTTCACCGCGGGCCGTGTCGCGATCGCGTCGGTCCAGCGCTGCACGTTCTTGTAGTCCTGCACCGAGAGGAATTCGCCGGCGCCGTAGAGCAGGCCCTTGGCGAGCCCGCCATACCAGGGCCACACCGCCATGTCGGCGATGGTGTAGACGTCACCGGCGAGATATTCGTTGTCGGCGAGCCGGCGCTCGAGCACGTCGAGCTGGCGCTTCACCTCCATCGCGAAGCGGTCGATGGCATATTCGATCTTGGTCGGCGCATAGGCATAGAAGTGCCCGAAGCCGCCGCCGAGATAGGGTGCGGCACCCATCTGCCAGAACAGCCAGGAGAAGGTTTCGGCGCGGGTCTTGACGTCGGTCGGCAGGAACGCGCCGAATTTTTCCGCCAGATAGACCAGGATCGAGCCCGACTCGAACACCCTGATCGGCTCCGCTCCGCTGCGATCCATCAGCGCCGGGATCTTCGAGTTCGGATTGACGCCAACGAAGCCGCTGCCGAACTGGTTGCCGTCGATCTTGATCAGCCAGGCGTCGTATTCCGCACCCGTGTGGCCGGCAGCCAGCAACTCTTCCAGCATCACGGTGACCTTCACCCCGTTCGGCGTCGCCAGCGAGTAGAGTTGCAGCGGATGGCGGCCGACCGGCAGCTCCTTGTCATGGGTCGGACCGGCGATCGGCCGGTTGATGCTGGCGAAGCGGCCGCCGCTTTCCTTGTTCCAGGTCCAGACTTTCGGCGGCTCGTAGGCAGGGGTGTCGGTCACGTGGTTGGCTCCCGGGTTGACGTTTTTCCATGGCGCGGCAACCGCCGTGCACATCCGCATGTCTGCACTAGATGGTGGGCAGGTTCCGCTTTGCCCAGCCCACGCGATCGCATTTTCTACCCAGCGGAATGCGCTGCGCGCGATGCTGCCAAGCAGCGCCTGTACGCAAGATCGCCGAGGCCGAAACCCGCTTGGCTTCGCTGACCGTGATGCGCTAGCGTTGCAGGGGCTGATGCCAACAAGCACAAGAAGCAGCCGGCGGGAGAAAACCAATCCATGAAGTCACCGATCTGCGACATGCTGGGGATCGAATTCCCCCTGCTCGCTTTCAGCCATTGCCGCGACGTGGTCGCAGCGGTCAGCCGCGCCGGCGGCTTCGGCGTGTTCGGCGCGACCCGGTACCTGCCGGAAACGCTGGAGCAGGAATTGAAATGGATCGACGCGCATGTCGACGGCAAGCCCTACGGCATCGACGTGCTGATCCCCGAGAACATCTCGACCGCCGGCGAGAAGAACGTCACCTGGAAGAGCCTGGAGAAACGCGTCTCCAAGGAGCACCGCGACTTCACCCGCAATCTCTTGAAGAAATACGACATCGAGCTCACGGCGCAGAGCGTCGCCGACAACCAGCCGCAACCGTTCGATGCCGAGACCGCGCTGCAATTGCTCGAGGTCTCGTTCCGCCATCCGATCAGGCTGATCGCCAACGCGCTCGGCGTGCCGCCGCGGGCGATGATCGAGATGGGCCGCAAGCACAACGTGCCGGTCGCAGCCCTGATCGGCTCCAAGGAGCACGCGCTGCGCCAGGTCGCGGCCGGCGTCGATATCCTGGTCGCGCAGGGCACCGAGGCCGGCGGCCATTGCGGCGAGGTCTCGACCATGGTGCTGGTGCCCGAGGTGATCAAGGCGGTGAAGAAGATCCGCGACGTGCCGGTGCTCGCCGCCGGCGGCATCATGACCGGCAGCCAGATGGCCGCCTGCATGGCAATGGGCGCGGCCGGCGCCTGGACCGGCTCGGTGTGGCTTGCCACCGTGGAGTCGGAGACCTCCGAGATCTTCCGCGAGAAGATGATCGCGGCCTCCTCGCGTGACGCGATCCGCTCCAAGGGCCGCACTGGCAAGCCCGCGCGGCAACTCCGTTCGGTCTGGACCGACGCCTGGGACCGTTCGCCGGAAAGCCCCGGCGCGCTGCCGATGCCGCTGCAAAGCATCATCAGCCGCGACGCCTTCAACGCCATCGACCGCGCCGCCGAGGCCGGCAACGAGAAGGCGCGCGATCTCGTCAGCTACTTCGTCGGCCAGGGCGTCGGCCTGGTCGACAGCGTCAAGTCCGCCGGCGCCGTGGTGCAGGAGTTCAAGGAAGATTTCGTCGAGGCCGTCGAGCACATGAATGCGTTGGTGGCGGAGTAGAGAGAGTATGCGGCCCATCCTTCGAGGCTCGCTCAGCCGCGCTAGTGCGCCGCTGAGCGAGCACCTCAGGATGACGCTGTGCCCGTAGCCGTCACCCTGAGGTGCCGTAGCGCAGCGGAGGCCTCGAAGGGCGGCGGCGTGGCGAAGATTTAGAAAGTGAAGCAAGAAGAAATGACAACATCTCATATCCCCGAAGACCGTATTCCCGTCATCGTCGGCGTCGGCGAGATCGTCGATCGTCCGAAGGACATCGCAGCCGGCCTCGAGCCGCTCACCTTGCTCGAGGAGGCGCTGAAGCGCGCCGAGGCCGACAGCGGCGCAAAGCTGCTCGCCGACGTGCAGTCGCTCGACGTCGTCAACTTCCTGAGCTGGCGCTACCGCGATCCGGAGAAGCAGCTGGCGCAGCGGCTCGGCATCGCGCCGGCGCATCTCTATTACGGCCCGGTCGGCGGCGAGAGCCCGATCCGCTATCTGCACGAAGCGGCGCAGCGCATCGCGCGCGGCGAATGCAGCGTGGCCGCGGTCTGCGGCGCGGAGGCGCAGTCGACCGCGACCAAGGCGCAGCGCGCCGGCGTCGAACTGCCCTGGACGCCGTTCGCGCATGACGTCGAGGAGCCCAAGCGCGGCGCCGCGTTCCAGAAGCCGCTTGCCGTGACGCTCGGCGTGTTCAGGCCGATCACGGTCTATCCGCTCTATGAGTCCGCGACCTCGGCGCATTGGGGCCAGACGCCGCGCGAGGCGCTGAAGGAATCCGGCGAGCTGTGGTCGACCTATGCGCGGGTTGCCGCCGACAATCCGAACTCCTGGCTGAAGAAGACATTCACCGGCGACGAGATCACGACCGCGACGCCGGACAACCGGATGATCGCGTGGCCCTATACGAAGCTGATGGTCGCGAACCCGACGGTGAACATGGGCGGCGCGCTGATCCTGACCAGCCTGGCGAAGGCGCGCGCCGCGGGCGTGCCCGAAGACAGGCTGATCTATCCGCTCGGCGGCGCCTCGGCGGAAGAGCCGCGCGATTACCTGATCCGCGACCAGTTCGTCGAGAGCCACGCGCAGACCGCGGTGCTGAAGGCGGTGATGGATCTGGTCGGCGGCGACGGCAAGAAGTTCGACGCGATCGAACTCTATAGCTGTTTCCCCTGCGTGCCCAAGATGGCGCGCCGGACGCTCGGCCTTGGGCCCGACGTACAGCCGACCGTGACAGGCGGGCTGACGTTCTTCGGCGCGCCGCTCAACACCTACATGACGCATTCGGCCTGCGCGATGGTGCGCAAGCTGCGCAGCGGCGGCACGCTCGGCCTGCTCTACGGCCAGGGCGGCTTCGTCACCAAGCATCACGGCCTGGTGCTGTCGCGCGCGGCGCCGACATCAGCACTCAAGCAGGACACCAGCGTGCAGGCGGAGGCGGACCGGCATCGCCGCGACGTGCCTGACTTCACCGCCGAGGCGACAGGCAAAGGCAAGGTCGAGGCCTTCACCGTGATCTATCGCGCCAATGGCGAGGTCGAGCACGGCGTCACCATGCTGCGCACCGACGACGGCCGCCGCAGCCTCGGCCGCATCCCGGCAAGCGACACCGCAACGCTGGCGCATCTGCAGAATCTCGACCGCACCCCGGTCGGCACCACGGGCAACATCGTCACCGCCGCTGACGGCGTGCCGGAATGGCGGGTTGGCTGAGCGACTGAATTGGCAGGGTGGGCAAGGCGAAAGCGTGCCCACCATCGCGTGCAGTGTACTTGACGGTGGGCACGGCGCTTTCGCGCCTTTGCCCACCCTACGCATCCGGCTTGATCGGATCTCGAAACGAAAATGCCCGGGACACGCCCGGGCATGACGGAGTGAGAGACGCCGCGCGCCCTACCCCTTCGCGTCCTGCTTTTCAGAGGCGGTGGTCGGCTTGCCCTTGGCGCCGACACCGGTGACGCGGACATGATCGCCGTCGGCGAGACCGTCCGGCGGCGCGGTGATGATGCGGTCGTCAGGCGCAAGGCCCGCTGCGATCTCGATCTCCTTGCCGAGGTCGCGGCCGATCTTCACCGTCTTGAACAGCACCTTGTCGTCGGGACCGACGGTCGCGACCCGCAGGCCGTTGCCGTTGAAGATCAGCGCGCTGGCAGGAATGCTGAGCGGCGTCGATTCGCGTTGCAGGTTCAGCTTCACGCTGGCGTAGCTGCCCGGCATCAGTTCGCCGGAGGAGTTGTCGAGCCCGAGCTGCATCCGCGTCGTGCCGGAGGCGACATCGACCGCCTGCGAGGAGGCTTCCACGGTCGCCTGGAAGGTGCGGTTCGGATAGTCCGGCAGGCTCAGCGTGGCCTTGGCGCCGATCTTGATCGCCGGGACGTAGTTCTGCGGCACGTTGACGTAGACGCGCAGCCTGGCGATGTCGGAGACCGTGAACATCGCGGGGCCCGAGCCGCCGCCGGCATTGATCAACGCGCCGACGTCGGTATCGCGCGAAGTCACCACGCCGTCGAACGGCGCCGTGATCTTCTTGTAGCCGGCGAGCGCTTCCAGCCGCTCGACATTGGCCTGACCGGCCCTGACCGCGCCGTTCTTGTTGGAGAGGTCGGCGGTGCGCTCGTCGATCTCCTGGGCGGAGACGAAGTTCGAGGCCACCAGCGTCTTGCGCCGGGCGAGCGTCGCCTCCGACAGCTTGGCCGAGGCCTGGGCGCTGGCGAGATCGGCGCGCGCCTGCAACAATTGCTGGTCGAGGTCGGGGGCCTCGATCTCGGCGATCACCTGACCGGCCTTGACCCGGGCGCCGATGTCGACGTCCCAGCTCTTCAGATAACCCGACACGCGCGCGAAGATCGGTGCGCGGGAATAGGCTTCGAGCCGGCCCGGCAGATCGATGGTCGGGCTCAGCGCCTTGGCGCTCGGCAACGCCACGGCGACGGTGGGAACGGCCTGCTCATCGGTCCATTGCTTGAGCTTGCTGTCCTGCTCCTCACGGGCGCGGATTCCGGTGCCGACGATCAGTCCTGCGCCGACCAGTGCAACCACGCCGAATATGCCCAATTTCCGGCCGGACACCGGGGGGCGCTGTTCAGTGGGCTGCATGCGGAATCTCCGATGAGGCGGCGACTTTGGCGCCTTGCTTCTTGTGTACCATACTGAATACCACGGGAACAAACATCAGCGTCGCGAAGGTGGCGAAGATCAGGCCGCCGATCACGGCGCGGCCCAGCGGCGCATTCTGCTCGCCGCCCTCGCCGAGCCCCAGCGCCATCGGCGCCATGCCGATGATCATGGCCAGCGCCGTCATCAGCACCGGGCGGAAGCGGACGAAACCGGCCTCCAGTGCCGCCGCGACGGGGTCGCCAAGCTCCTCATAGCGCTCACGGGCGAAGCTGATCACCAGCACGCTGTTGGCGGTCGCGACGCCCATGCACATGATGGCGCCGGTCAGCGCCGGAACCGACAGCGTGGTCTGGGTGGTGAACAGCATCCAGACGATGCCGGCCAGCGCCGCCGGCAGCGCCGTGATGATCACGAACGGATCCGACCAGGACTGGAAGTTCACCACGATCAGGAAGTAGATCAGCACGACCGCGCCGAGCAGGCCGAACAACAGACCGGTGAAGGCCGAGTTCATGGTCTGCACCTGGCCGAGCAGCACCACGGACGAGCCCTTCGGCACCTCCTTGGCGGTATCGGCGATCAGCTGGCGCACGTCGGTCGCGACGCCGCCGAGATCGCGGCCCTGCGTCGTGGCGTAGATCTGCACCAGCGACTGGATGTCGTATTGCGAGACCACCGCGCTCGAGGTCGCGCGCTTGATGTCGGCGATGCCGCCGAGGATCGGCGCCTGGGTGTTGCCGGTCGCGGTGATCGGCAAGGTCTGCAACGCGCTCAGCGAGTCGATCTGATATTGCGGCGTCTGCATCACGATCGAATAGGACACGCCGTTGTCGGGGTTGAGGAAGTAGGTCGGCGCGACCTGCGACGAACCGGCCAGATTGACCACCAGCGCGTTGGTGACGTCGCGCTCGGTCAGGCCGACATATTGTGCGCGGGTGCGATCGACATCGATGTTGAAGGTCGGATTGTTCGGCGACTGCTGGATCCGCGCGTCGGCGATGCCGGGAATGCGCTTGATCTTCGCCAGCAGCTTGTTGGCATAGGCGTAGTTGCCTTCGAGATTGGCGCCGCGGATCTGTAAATCGATCGGCGCCGGCGCACCGAAGTTCAGAATCTGGCTGACGATGTCGGCGGGCAGGAAGGAGAAGCTGGTGCCCGGGAACAGCCGCGGCAATTGCTCACGCAGCGTGCGCACATGCTCCTCGGTCGGCTTGTGACCTTCCTTCAGCTTGATCTGGATGTCGGCATCCTGCGGACCGATCACGCCGGTGTTGTTGTAGGTCAGGTTGATGCTGGAGATCGGCATGCCGATGTTGTCGGTCATGGTCTCGATCTCGCCCGGGATCAGCTTGCGGATCGCCTTCTGGACATCCGCCATCTGGTTGGCGGTCTCCTCGACGCGGGTGCCGACCTGGGTGCGGACATGCATCAGGATGTTGCCGGCATCGACCGACGGGAAGAAGTTGCGGCCGAGGAACGGCACCAGCAGGAACGACGCGGCGACCACCGCGAGGAAGCCGCCGACGAACACCTTGCGGTGGCCGAGCGCCATCGCAAGCAGGCCGTGATAGCCGCCGCGGATGCGCTCGAACCGCGCTTCGAAGCCGCGCTGGAACCAGACCAAGGGATTGCGCGACTTCGGCGGCGCGCCTTCGTGATGGACATGCGGCTGCAACAGATAGTTCGCCATCGTCGGCACCAAAGTGCGCGACAGGATGAACGACCAGATCATCGCGAACATGACCGCTTCGGCCATCGGCACGAACAGGAAGCGCGCGACGCCTGACAGGAAGAACATCGGCACGAACACGATGCAGATACACAGCAGCGAGACGAACGCCGGCGTCACGATCTGGTTGGCGCCGTCGAGGATCGATTGCTCGACCGGCTTGCCCTGCTCGAGATGGTAGTTGATGTTCTCGATCGTCACCGTGGCGTCGTCGACCAGGATGCCGACCGCGAGCGCGAGGCCGCCGAGCGTCATGATGTTGAGCGTCTCGCCGATCAGGGACAGCATGATGATGGCGCCAAGCACCGACAGCGGGATCGACACCGCGATGATGACGGTCGAACGCCAGCTGCCGAGGAACAGCAGGATCATGACGCTGGTCAAGAGCGCCGCGATCACGCCTTCGAAGGCGACGCCGGTGATGGCGCCGCGGACGAACACCGACTGGTCGCCGACGAAGCCGATCTTGAGCGCGTCCGGCATCTGGTCCTTGACCTCGATCACCTTCTGCTTGATGCCGGAGATGATATCGAGCGTCGAGGTCGCGCCGGCCTTCAGCACCATCATCAGCACCGAGCGGTTGCCGTCGACATGGACGATGTTGGTCTGCGGCGGGTTGCCGTCGCGGACGGTGGCGACGTCGCGGATATAGACCATCGCGCCGTTGACGGTCTTGATCGGCAGGTCGCCGAGTTCCTCGATCTTCAGCGGCGAGTTGTTCAGGTTGATGGTGTATTCGAAGTTGCCGATCTTCTGGGTGCCGACCGGCGTGATCAGGTTCTGCGCGGCGAGCGCATTGGCGACGTCCTGCCCCGACAGGCCGCGCGCTTGCAGCGCGGTCGAATTGAGGTCGATCTGGACCTGGCGCTGCTTGCCGCCATACGGATAGGGGATCGCGGCGCCGGGCACCGTGACCAGCGGCGTGCGCAACTGGTTGATGCCGATGTCGGCGAGGTTCTGCTCGGTGAGGCCGTCGCCCGACAGCGCGACCTGGATGATCGGCACCGTCGAGGCGCTGTAGTTGAGGATCAGCGGCGGTGTCGCGCCCGGCGGCAATTGCTTCAGCAGGGTCTGGGCGATCGCCGTGACCTGCGCGTTGGCGGTACGGATGTCGACATTGGGCTGGAAGAAGATCTTGACGATGCCGATGCCATTGTAGGAGTTCGCAACGATGTGCTCGATGTCGTTGACCGTCGTGGTCAGCGTCCGCTCGAACGGCGTCGTGATGCGCCCCGACATCTGGTCGGGAGGCAGGCCGGTGTACGACCAGGCCACGCCGATCACCGGGATGCGGATTTCGGGAAAGATGTCGGTCGGCGTGCGCAGCGCCGCCAGCGGTCCGATAATCAGCAGCAGGATCGCGAGCACGACGAAAGTATATGGCCGGCTCAGCGCGATACGGACCAGTGCGATCATAAAAGCAGCATTCCCGAAATAAAGCCCGCCCAGGCAAAGCAATCGGCGTTCCAAAAGGCCGATCCGCTGGCGCCGATTTACCCGATGCCGGGCAAAACGCCAACCCGTGGAGCCGCGGCCGCCTTCACTTCCTTGGCATAGCCCGTGAGGCAGCGCGATTCGATCGGTTGCGCCGGCCGCGGCGCCAGCGATCCCAGTCGGATCATCACCAAAAAGAGACAGCCCTGCTCTGGGAGTGAGCAGGGCAAGGACACCATTCCGGGCGACGCGTGGCCAGCGCATCGCTGCCCCGCGAAAATGCAAAGCATGACGAACCGGTCCGGTCCGTCACGCCGATGGCGCAACCGCGCCTGCGCAGAATCAGGCGGCCCGGACCGAGTCCAGGAACCGGCCGACCTCGAGCTTGAGGCGGTTGCTGTCGCCGGAGAGCGATTGTGCGGCACCGAGCACCTGCGTCGAGGCCGACCCGGTCTCGGTGGCGCCGCGCTGGACATAGGCGATGTTGGCCGAGACCTGGCCGGTGCCTTCGGCCGCATGCTGAACATTTCGGGAGATTTCCTGGGTCGCGGCGCCCTGCTCCTCCACGGCGGCGGCAATCGTCGAGGAGATCTCGGAGAGCCGCTCGATGGTTGCGCCGATCTCGCGGATCGCGTTCACGGAGGCCTCGGTCGCGGCCTGGATGCCGGAAATCTGCTGGCCGATTTCCCCGGTCGCCTTCGCGGTCTGCTCGGCGAGCGCCTTCACTTCCGACGCCACCACGGCAAAGCCGCGGCCGGCCTCGCCGGCGCGCGCCGCCTCGATGGTCGCGTTCAGCGCCAGCAGGTTGGTCTGGCCGGCGATGGTGTTGATGAGTTCGACCACGTCGCCGATACGGGCGGCGGCTTTCGACAGCTCGCCGACCCGATCATTGGTCGCACGGGCCTGATCGACCGCGTCGCCCGCCATCCGCGCCGATTCCTGCACCTGGCGGCTGATCTCGGAGACCGAGGACGACAGCTCCTCGGTCGCGGATGCCACCGACTGCACATTGGTCGACGCCTCTTCCGAGGCTGCTGCGACCGTCGTCGCCAGCTCCTGCGACCGTTCGGCGGTCGAGGTCAGCGTGGTCGCGGAGGCCTCGAGCTCGGTCGAGGCTGACGCCACCGTTTCCACGATCTCGCCGACCGCACGCTCGAAACCGTCGGCGAGTTGCAGCATGTCGGCACGGCGCTGCGCAGCGGCGCGCGCCTCGGCGGCCTTCTGCTCGCGTTCCATCCGGATCTTGGCAAGGCCGTTGTCCTTGAACACGAGCGCGGTCTTGGCCACGTCGCCGACCTCGTCGCGGCGGTCGGTGCCGTGCACCGCAACCTCGTAATTGCCGTTGGCAAGCTGCTGCAACAGCTCGACGACGGCCCGGATCGGCTTGGCGACGCCGTATTGTCCGACGAGGAAGCCGAATACCAGGCCGAGCACGACGCCCGATGCCGCGAGCAGGATCAACAGCTCCGAGGTCGAGGTATACTCAAGCTCATTGGCCTTGACGTTGTCCCTGACCCGCTGATCCTGGCGATCGGCTACCGCCCGCACCTTGGATTGCAACTCTTCCGCCGCCGCACGGCTCTTCATCGCGGCATCGCGCAGCTTCTCCGCCGACGCAGTCAGGTCGGCGGCCCGGGCGCCATCGACCGCATCGAGCGTCTGCTTCAACTGGGCCTGATAGGTCGACTGCGCCGACCGCACGCCGGACAGCAGCGCGATGGTCGGCTGATCCTCGGTCTTGCCGAGTTCGACGAGGCGTTCCTCGAGCAATTTGAGCTGTTCGTCGATCACGCCGCGGGCCGCGATCCGGTTCTCGTCGCGGGGATCGAGCGCGCTGCGGAACTCGGCCCGGTTAATCGCAAGCACGCTCTGATTGGCGCGCGCCGAGAGCAGCGCGCGTTCCGCCGCGTGTGCCGTGACCTCGCCGCGCTGGCTCAGCGATTTGAGCGATGAAATCCCGAGATAGGCCAGCGCACTGGCAATGACCGAGAGGCCGACCACAATCGCCAGAATCTTCGTGAGAATACGGAAGCGCGCCAGGATCATCATCGATTGCCTCGTTCGGAGTGAATGTCGCGATCTCGTGCGGTGGCAGTGTCGCGCTGCGGCAAGTTACCGCGCGTGGAACTACGGATCGTTAACCGGACCTTCCGTTGAAGTACGGAGCGTTGCCGAAAGAATCGGCAATGAAAAATGCCCGGCCTGCGAGGGCCGGGCATTGTCCGATCTGTGATGTCTCGATGACGTCAGGCGGCGCGGACGGCGTCGAGGAACTTGCCGACTTCGAGCTTGAGGCGGCTGCTGTCACCCGACAGCGACTGTGCCGCCGACAGCACCTGGCTCGAGGCCGAACCGGTCTCATTGGCGCCGTGCTGCACGTCGGTGATGTTGGCCGAAACCTGTTGGGTGCCTTGCGCGGCCTGCTGCACGTTGCGGGAGATCTCCTGGGTCGCCGCGCCCTGCTCCTCGACCGCCGCTGCGATGGTCGACGAAATCTCCGACAGCCGTTCGATGGTCGTGGAGATCTCCTTGATCGCGCCGACCGACTCCTGGGTCGCGGCCTGGATGCCGGCGATCTGCTGGCCGATCTCGCCGGTCGCCTTCGCCGTCTGCTCCGCCAGCGCCTTCACCTCCGACGCCACGACCGCGAAGCCGCGGCCGGCCTCGCCGGCGCGCGCCGCCTCGATGGTGGCGTTCAGCGCCAGCAAATTGGTCTGGCCGGCAATCGTGTTGATCAACTCGACGACGTCGCCGATCCGCGCGGCCGCCTTCGACAGCTCGCTGACGCGATCATTGGTGGTGCGCGCCTGGCCAACCGCATCGCCGGCCATCCGCGCCGATTCCTGCACCTGACGGCTGATCTCGGTCACCGAGGACGACAGCTCTTCGGTCGCGGACGCAACCGAGGAGACGTTGGCCGAGGCCTCCTCGGACGCAGCGGCGACCGTGGTCGTCAGTTCCTGCGAACGTTGGGCGGTCGATGACAACGTAGAGGCTGAAGCTTCGAGCTGGGTCGAGGCCGACGACACGGTCTGCACGATCTCGCCGATCATCTGCTCGAAATTGCGGGTGATGGTGTCGACGCGGCGACCGCGCTCGATCTTGGCTTCGGCGTCGGCAGCCGCGGCTTCATCCGCCGCCTTCTTCGCGACCAGCGCCTCCTTGAACACCTGCAAGGTATCGGCCATCGCGCCGATCTCGGTCTTCTCGCCCTGGTGCGGCACGTCCGCGGTGAGGTCGCCGCGGCCCAGCGCCTGCATCGGCGTGATGATCGAAGCGATACCGGCCGAGACGTCACGAACCAGGTAGAAGCTGACACCGACGCCGATCAGGACGGCAGCGCCGAGGATCACCGCGAGCAGCATGAAAGCCGAATTGTAGCTGTCGGTGGCGTCCTGCGCGGCCTTGTCGGCCCCGGTGTTGTTGTAGGCGATGTCCTTGTTGAGGATTTCGTCCGCCTCGAGGCCGATCTTGTTCACGACCTGGGTATTGAGCTCATGCGCGTCATGGGGAATCTTGCCGACGTCCTTGCGTGACAGCTCCATCACCTGTTCGGTACCCTTGCGGTACTTGTCCCAGGTCTCGACCCATTGATTGTAGAGCGCCCGTTCCCCCGGAGACGTGATCATCGGCTCGTAGGTGGTACGGGCCTTGGCGATCATCTCGACCACGGTGACCAGCGTCTTTTCCTGCGCCAGCTTGGTTTCGGTCGTCTCGGAGAGCATGTGCTCGCGGATCACGTTGCGATAGGTGATGACGCCGGCGCGCAACTCGCCGAGCACGCGCACGCTCGGCAGCCAGTTGGTCGTGATGTCGACCGTGTTGGCGTTGATCGCCCGCATATTCCAGACGGCGAGCAGGCCCATGCCGCTCAGCGCGACAAGCAGGAACGCAACCGCGGCAATGATCTTGGCGCGGATCGAGAATTTGGCGAACATCGTGAGGTCTCTTGGGTATCGGGCCCGCGAGGTCCGATCGAATGGCTGTGGGCGCGGCGGGACGCCGCAGACATCAAAGCCAGCCCCCCTCCTTAGGTAGGGTTAATTTGCGTACCCGTTGAACTACGGAGATACCCGTTACGCTCCTGACATGATGCGCGCGAGACGTCTCAAGGCATCAATGCGAGCGCATCCGAGAAAAACGCCGGCCCGCCGAAATTGCCTGATTTCAGGGCAAGGAGCATGTCGCCATCTCGCGCGCCGACCGCGCGCAAAACCGGAACGCCTGCAGCGATTTCCGCGCCGACCAGGAAGCCCGGAATGTGCAGACGATCGACCACGGCGCCTGAAGTTTCACCACCTGCGACCACCAGCCTGCGCACGCCCGACTGCACCAGCCCGTCGGCGATGTCGGCCATCGCCTGCTCGATGGCATGTCCCGTCGCATCGCGGCCATGACGGGATTGCAGAGCTGCGACCTCCTCAGGTGTCGAGCTACTGGCGATCAGGATCGGCCGTGCGCCGAGCCGGTCCTTGGCCCAGGCCAGCGCACGCTGCGCCTCGTCCTTGCCGGCGACCACGCGCTCCGGATCAAGATGCAGCACCGGCATTACCTTCTCGGCGCTGGCGATCTGACGCAGGGTCGCTTGCGAGCAACTGCCGGCGAGGCAGGCGGCCGGGCCGCCGACCGGCGTCTCAAGCAACCTGTCCGTCGCACCAGGCTTGGCGTTGCCGGCATCGACCAGCGCGCGCGCCAATCCAAGCCCGATCCCGGAGGCGCCGACCGAGAGCCGGTGATCCAGCGCCACCTGCCCGATGGTCTCGAGGTCGCGGTCGAACACCGCGTCGATGATGGCGGCTCCGATGCCGCCCTGCGCGAGTTCGGCCAGCTTGGCGCGCACCGCGTCCGCGCCGCGGGCGAGCGTCGCCAGATCGACCAGGCCGATCTTGGTCCTGCTCTGGCGACCCAGCACGCGGACCAGGTTGGAATCGTGCATCGGATTGAGCGGATGGTCCTTCAGCGGGCTCTCGTTCAGCGGCACCGAGCCGACGAACAGATTGCCCTGGTAGACGGTGCGGCCGGTCTCCGGGAAGGCCGGCGTCACCAGCACGATCGCATCCGTGGAATCGGCGCGCAGCGCATCCATCACCGGGCCGATATTGCCGGCATCGGTGGAATCGAAGGTCGAGCAGATCTTGAACAGGATATGCCCGGCGCCGCGGCCGCGCAGCCAGCCCTCGGCGTCGCGCGAACGCGTCACCGCGACATCGGCTGCAATCGAGCGGCTCTTCAGCGACACGACGACAGCGTCGACCTCGGGCAGCGCAAGATCGTCGGCCGGCACGCCGATGGTCTGCACCGTGCGCAGGCCGGCGCGGGTCAGCGTGTTGGCGAGGTCTGAGGCGCCGGTATAGTCGTCGGCGATACAACCCAGCGACAGTTTTCCGGCTCGCGTCACGGCTTCACTCCGGCATAGGGCTTGAACCAGGCCAGACCGTCAGTGGTCTTGCCGCGCGGATTGTATTCGCAGCCGACGAAGCCGTCGTAACCGAGCCGGTCGAGCTCGCCGAACAGGAACGGATAGTTCAGCTCCTCGCCGTCGGGCTCGTTGCGCGAGGGAATCGAGGCGATCTGGATGTGGCCGATGATCGGCATCATCTCGCGCAGCCGCATGGTGACGTCGCCATGGATGATCTGGCAGTGATAGATGTCGAATTGCAGCTTGAGATTTGGAATCTTCAGCGCGTCGATCAGGTCGCGCGCGAACATGAAGTCGTTGAGGAAGTAGCCGGGCACGTTGCGCGGGTTGATCGGCTCGATCACGACGTCGAGACCATGCGGCGCGAAGAACTCAGCGGCGTAAGCCACCGATTTGCGGAACGCGGCGACGGCCTTGGCATCGCCACGGTCGGCAATCCCCGCCATCAGATGCACCCGCTTGACACCGGTCGCTTGCGCATAGGGCAGCGCGGTCGTCAGGCTCTGCTGCAAATCATTGAAGCGATCCGGCAGCGCGGCAAATCCCTTCTCGCCGGCGGCCCAGTCGCCCGGCGGCAGATTGAACAGTGCCTGGGTCAGACCGGCTCCCTTCAGGCGCTTGCCGACCTCCACGGCCGGATGGTCATAGGGAAACAGGAACTCGACCGCGGTGAAGCCGGCCTTCGCCGCCGCCTCGAAGCGGTCGAGGAACGGGACCTCGTTGAACATCATGGTGAGATTGGCGGCAAAGCGGGGCATTGCAGGATCCTCTTATTTCTCGCCGGGCAGCTTGGTGCCGGTGACCTGGGCATACATCCGCGCCACCGAGGCATCGTCGTCGCGGCCCATGCCGGCGGCCGCGGTCATCAGGAACATCTGCAATGCCGCGGCCGAGACCGGCACCGGGAAGCGCGCACTGCGCGCCATGTCCTGGATGATGCCGAGGTCCTTGACGAAAATCTCGACCGCGCTGCGCGGTGCGTAATCGCCGTCGAGCACATGCGGCATGCGGTTCTCGAACATCCAGGAATTGCCGGCGGAAGCCGTGATCACCTCATAGACCTTCCTGATATCGAGGCCCTGCTTGGCGGCGAACGCGATCGCCTCCGAGGCGGCGGCGATATGCACGCCGGCCAGCAATTGGTTGATCATCTTGAACGCGGCGCCCTGCCCTGCGGCATCGCCGAGCTCGTAGAGTTTTGCGGCCATCGCATCCAGCGCCGGCCGCGCCTTGGCGAACGCCGCCGCGCTGCCCGAGGCGAGAATCGTCAGTTCGCCCTGCGCGGCGCGCTGCGCACCGCCGGAGATCGGTGCATCAAGATAATGCCGGCCGGTCGCCTCGAGCTGCTTGGCCAGCCGTCGCGCGATGTCGGGGTCCATGGTCGCCGAGGAGATGAACACCGCGTCTTTCGCCAGCGTCTCGGCGACGCCGTCCTTGCCGAACAGGATCGTCTCGGTCTGCGCGGCGTTGACCACGACGCTGACGATGATATCGGCGCCCTTTGCCGCCTCCGCTGGCGACGTCGCGCCCTTGCCGCCCTCGGCCTCGAAGCGCTTGACCGCATCGGCCGAGACATCGCAGCCGGTGACCTCGAAGCCTTTGCGCTTCAGCGAGGTCGCCATGCCGTATCCCATCGAGCCAAGCCCGATCACGGCGACGCGCGGCGTTGCGGAACTGGACATGCGGCGATCCCTCGAACGTTCTTTGCTGCTTTAGAGGGCTTGCCTATCACGGCTTGGCCGCGCTGCCAAAGCATGAGACAAACCGGGACATGAATGGCGCCATGAGCGAAACGGGATGAGCGAAACAAAGCTTCGTGAAGACATCTGCCGCTTCGGCCGCTCGCTGTTCGAACGCGGGCTGACGCCGGGCTCCTCGGGCAATATCAGCGTCCGGCTCGATGATGGCGGCTGGCTGGTGACGCCGACCAACGCCTCGCTCGGCTTCCTCGATCCGGCGAAAATGTCGCGGCTCGACGGTCAGGGCCGGCTCGTCTCCGGCGACGCCCCGACCAAGGAGGTGCCGCTGCACACGGCACTCTACCAGACCCGCGACACCGCCGGCGCCGTGGTGCATCTGCACTCCACCCATTCGGTCGCACTCTCGATGCTGCCCGAGATCGACCCACGCGCCGCACTCCCTCCGATGACGGCCTATTACGTGATGAAGTGCGGCCAGACCGCGCTGGTGCCGTATTATCGCCCCGGCGATCCCGCCGTCGCCGACGCGATCAGGGGGCTCGCCGGGCAATATTCATCGGTGCTGCTCGCCAATCACGGCCCGGTCGTGTCGGGCGACACGCTGGAGGCGGCGGTGTTCGCGACCGAAGAGCTCGAGGAAACCGCAAAGCTCTATCTGCTGCTGCGCGGGTTGAACCCGCGATACCTGTCACCGGAACAGGTCGCGGATCTGACGAGGGTGTTCGGGCTGACGTTGCCGGAGCACGGGCACTAGCACCCGGAAACAACTGACATCGCGAATTGGTGAGGACGACCAACAGACGCCGAGGTCGAAGCAGCCGCTCTTATCCTCGACAGGGCCGGGCGCCACCATCATTGGTGGCCCAAATCGATCAAACCCTACCAGGAGTTCGCGAAAACGGACCCCATCGCCAGAAGCGAGTTTGAAGGAATCGTAGAACAGATGTTGTTGGCCGCCGCAAAGGCCAGATCTCAATAAATGATCGTAGCCCGCATGAGCGAAGCGATATGCGGGACAGCCTGCCCCGGATGTCGCTGGCGCTCATCCGGGCTACGAAGCGACGAAGCAATTCATCCCTCCTCGTGCGCGGAAGGATGGATTGCTTCGCTGCGCTCGCAATGACGGCGGCTACAGCCCCAGATACGCCTTGCGTACGTCCGGATTGGTGCTGATCTCGGCGGCGGTGCCCTGCATCAGCAGGCGGCCGGTTTGCAGGATGTAGGCGCGGTCGGCGATCTCCAGGCACTCAGCCATGCGCTGCTCCACGATCAGGACCGTCATGCCGGCGTCGCGGATGCGCTTCACGGCCTGGAAGATTTCGTCGACCAGTTTCGGCATGATGCCCTGCGACGGCTCGTCGAGCATCAGCAGGCGTGGCCGCGTCATCAGCGCGCGGCCGATCGCGAGCATCTGCTGCTCGCC
>NZ_DDOP01000074.1:0-5024 GCF_002341725.1 Bradyrhizobium sp. UBA2491 | reverse complement strand
GCTGCACGACACCATCGAGGACACCGAGACCACGCGCGAAGAGCTCGCGACGAAATTCAGCGGGCGGGTTGCCGATCTCGTGGTCGAGTGTACCGATGACATGAGCCTGCCGAAAGCCGAGCGGCGCCAACGCCAGATCGAGGATGCCCCGCACAAATCCTCCGCCGCAAAGCTGATCAAGATCGCCGACAAGATCAGCAATACCGGCGCGCGAATCGTGCCGCATCCGAGCAAGGACGAGCGCGACGATCTCGCCGATTATGCGGCGTGGGCCGAGAAAGTCATTGCCGGTTGCCGGGGGATCAATCCGCAGCTCGATCGCATTTTCGACGACACCATTGTGCGCGCGCAGGCTGCGCTAGCTGAAACTGGGGGCTGACATGTCCGTGAAAATCAAGCGTTCCGTCTATGCCGACATGTTCGGCCCGACCACCGGCGACAAGGTGCGGCTTGCCGATACCGACCTGATCATTGAGGTCGAGAAGGATCTCACCACCTATGGCGAGGAGGTGAAGTTCGGCGGCGGCAAGGTGATCCGCGACGGCATGGGGCAGTCGCAGGTGACCAACGCGCAAGGCGCGGCCGATACCGTCATCACCAATGCGCTGATCGTCGATCACTGGGGCATCGTGAAGGCCGACGTCGCGATCAAGGAGGGCATGATCGCAGCGATCGGCAAGGCCGGCAATCCTGACATCCAGCCCAACGTCACCGTCATCATCGGCCCCGGCACCGACGTGATCGCGGGCGAGGGCAAGATCCTCACCGCCGGCGGCTTCGACAGCCACATCCATTTCATCTGCCCGCAGCAGATCGAGCATGCGCTGATGGCTGGTGTCACCTCGATGCTCGGCGGCGGCACCGGCCCGTCGCACGGCACCTTCGCCACCACCTGCACGCCGGGCCCGTGGCACATGGGGCGGATGATCCAGTCGTTCGATGCCTTTCCGGTCAATCTCGGCATCTCCGGCAAGGGCAACGCCTCGCGTCCGGCGGCGCTGGTCGAGATGATCAAGGGCGGCGCCTGCGCGCTGAAGCTGCACGAGGACTGGGGCACCACGCCATCGGCGATCGACACCTGCCTTTCGGTCGCCGACGACTACGACGTCCAGGTGATGCTGCATTCGGACACGCTGAACGAGTCGGGCTTCGTCGAGGATACCGTGAAGGCGTTCAAGGGCCGCACCATCCATGCCTTCCACACCGAAGGTGCCGGTGGCGGCCACGCGCCTGATATCATCAAGATCGCCGGCTTGAAGAACGTGCTGCCGTCCTCGACCAACCCGACCCGGCCGTTCACCCGCAACACCATCGACGAGCATCTGGACATGCTGATGGTGTGCCACCACCTCGATCCGTCGATCGCCGAAGACCTCGCCTTCGCCGAAAGCCGGATCCGCAAGGAGACCATCGCCGCTGAGGACATCCTGCACGATCTCGGCGCGCTCTCGATGATGTCGTCGGATTCGCAGGCGATGGGCCGGCTCGGCGAAGTCATCATCCGCACCTGGCAGACCGCCGACAAGATGAAGAAGCAGCGCGGCGCGCTGCCGCAGGACAAGGGCAACGACAACGACAATTTCCGCGTCAAGCGCTACATCGCCAAATACACCATCAATCCAGCGATCTCGCATGGCGTGTCGAAGCTGATCGGCTCGGTCGAGAAAGGCAAGATGGCCGACCTCGTGCTGTGGTCGCCGGCCTTCTTCGGCGTCAAGCCGGACTGCATCATCAAGGGCGGCTCGATCGTGGCGGCGCCGATGGGCGATCCCAACGCCTCGATCCCGACGCCGCAGCCGGTGCATTACCAGCCGATGTTCGCCGCCTTCGGCAAGTCGCTCACCGCGTCCTCCGTGGTGTTCACCTCGAAGGCCGCGGTGACGGGCGGCCTCGCTCGCAAGCTCGGCATCAGCAAAAAGCTCTACGCGGTGCAGAACACCCGCGGCAAGATCTCCAAGAAGAGCATGATCCACAACGATGCGACGCCCGAGATCGAGGTCGATCCCGAGACCTATGAGGTACGCGCAGACGGCGAGCTCCTGACCTGCGCGCCGGCCGAGGTGCTGCCCATGGCACAGCGCTATTTTATGTTCTAAAATCGCTCCCGGTAACCGAGCGTTTTCGAGCGAAGCGGATTTCCGGCTCGCGGAAAGAAAACGCGTCAGAACAAGACTCAAGCCAGAAAAAACCCGGGAGGAATTTCCGTGATTTACGTCGTTGCCACGCTGACCATCAAGCCCGAGACCCGCGCCGAATTCATCGCTGCGGCGACGGCCTGCATCAAGGAAACCCGCAAGGAGCCCGGCAACATCGCCTACGATTTGCACGAGAGCGTCACCGATCACAGCAAGATGGTGTTCGTCGAGCAGTGGGAGAACGCTGAGGCATTGGTGCCGCATCGCACCGCCGAGCACATGAAGACGTTCGGCCGGGTCGCCGTGAAATGCATGGCGGCGCCGCCGAAGATCGAGGTGATCACGCCCGAGAAGGTCGACGTCCGCTAAAACAACAACAAGAATGGGAAAAGCAGCATGATCTACGTGATCGCAACTACGCCGATGAAGCCGGAAAACAAGGACGACTTCATCAAGGGGCACAAGGCTTGCACCGTCGAGACCCGCAAGGAGAAGGGGTGCATCTCCTATGACGGCAATGTCAGCGTCAACGATCCCAACCTCTATGTGGTGGTCGAGCGCTGGGAGACCCGGGAGGACCTCAATGCCCATGGCAAGGCTCCACACATGAAGGTGTGGCGACAATATTCCGCCGACATGAAGACCGGGCCGACGGTGATCGAGATCATCAGCGACGCCAAGGTCGAGAAGCTCTGAGGCATCGATGATCCGCGCAACCAAGGTCCTGGGGCAACATCGCTGGAAAGATGCGGCGGCCGACACCGTCGTGCTCGATTTCGACGACCGGCACCGGCGGCGGATGGCGATGACGGGAACGCGCGGGCTCGAATTCCTGCTCGATCTCGAAAATGCCACGGCGTTGCGCGGCGGCGATGCGCTGGTGCTGGAGGACGGCCGCCTCGTCGAGGTGGTCGCGGCTCCCGAGCCGCTCGTGGAAATCCGCGGCAGCGATCCGCATCATCTGATCCGGGTCGCCTGGCATCTCGGCAACCGTCATCTGCCGACGCAGATCATGCCGAAGGGCCTGCGCATCCGCCGGGATCACGTGATCGAGGCGATGGTGAAGGGGCTCGGCGCCCGGGTCATCGAGATCGAGGCGCCGTTCGATCCCGAGGGCGGCGCCTATGCCGAGCATGCGCATGCCGATGCGCATGCGCATGGTCACACCGGGCATGATCATGCCCATAGCCATGCCCACGATCACGGACATCACCACGATCACGGGCACGACCACCATCATCATGATGAGCATTGCGAGCATGCCCATCATCATCACGATCACTCCCATGCTCATGACCACAAATGAGCCCGATCCCGCCGCGATGCGCGGCGGGATGGCGGAGGACGAGGCGGCCGCGCTGTACCGGCTGATGACATGGCTGTCGCCGTCGTTTCCGGTCGGGGCGTTCGCTTATTCCAGCGGCATCGAATGGGCGGTCGAGGCCGGCGACATCACTGACGCTGCCTCGCTGCGGGACTGGCTTGCTGCGATGCTGAGCGACGGCAGCGGATTTTGCGACGCCGTGTTTCTCGCGCAGAGTTTTCGCGCAGCGGCAGAGCAGGATTACGCCGGACTGAAGGAGATTGCCGAACTCGCCGCGGCGTTCGTGCCGTCGCGCGAGCGGCAGCTCGAGACCACGACGCAGGGCCGCGCCTTCATCGAGATCGCCCGCGCGGCCTGGAATTCGCCCGGCCTCGACGCCCTGGTCGCGGCCTGCGAAGGCCCAATCGTCTATCCGGTCGCGGTCGGCATCGTCAGCGCCGCGCATCGCATCCGGCTGGCGCCATCGCTGCACGCCTTCCTGCATGCCGTGGTCTCGAACTGGATTTCCGCCGGTAGCCGGCTGATCCCGCTCGGACAAACCGACAGCCAGCGCGTGCTGGCCGATCTGGAGCCGGTCGTTGCCGCAACCGCTGCGCGGGCCGATGCGGCCTCGCTCGACGATCTCGGCAGCGCAACCTTTCGCGCCGATCTCGCCAGCCTGCGTCACGAAACGCAGTACACGCGGCTGTTCCGGTCATGAGGCGCGAATCTCTCCACCCGTCGTCCCGGCGAAGGCCGGGACCCATAGCCACCGGCCTTCGTGGTTATGCAAGTGTGCGGCCCCAGCTTCGTTCAACAATTCAGTTCGGTGGTAATGGGTCCCGGCCTTCGCCGGGACGACAATGGATGGATTGATATGCCCACTTCTCACGGCCCCCTCCGGGTCGGTATCGGCGGACCGGTCGGCTCCGGCAAGACGGCGCTGATGGACCTGCTCTGCAAGACGATGCGCGAGCGTTATGACATCGCGGCGATCACCAACGACATCTACACCAAATGGGACGCCGAGTTTCTGGTGCGCTCCGGCTCGCTGACCCCGGACCGCATTGCCGGCGTCGAGACCGGCGGCTGCCCGCACACCGCGATCCGCGAGGATGCCTCGATGAACCTCGCCGCGGTCGCCGACATGCGGGCGAAATTCCCCGACCTCGACCTGGTCCTGATCGAATCCGGTGGCGACAATCTGGCGGCGACGTTCTCGCCGGAATTGGCTGACCTCACGATCTACGTCATCGACGTCGCCGCCGGCGACAAGATCCCCTCCAAGGGCGGTCCGGGCATCACGCGATCCGACCTCCTGGTGATCAACAAGATCGACCTGGCGCCCCATGTCGGTGCGTCGCTTGAGAAGATGGACACCGACGCCCGACGGATGCGCGGCGAGCGGCCTTTCGTGATGACCAACCTGAAGAAGAGCGACGGCCTCGACCGGATCATCGGCTTCATCGAGACCAAGGGCGGTCTTCGGCCGCAGGGTGGCGGCAAGGCGGCCAAGGCGAGGTAATCATTGTGGCCGCGAGCCGGTCTTCCAGCGAAGCAAGCGGCACCCCTCTCCCCACCCTCCC
>NZ_DDOP01000019.1:38572-67240 GCF_002341725.1 Bradyrhizobium sp. UBA2491 | reverse complement strand
CATCCCGATGAGCCTCAACCTCAACCCGGCCTATGTCGGCAGCCACTGGGACTCGGTCGAGGCAGGCGCCGCCAAGACCGGCCGCAAGCCGAGTCGCAGGGATTGGCGGCTGGTGCGCGAGGTGTTCGTGGCGGATACCGATGAGGAGGCCTGGAAGCTCTCGACCGGCGACATGATGGGCCGGATGATGGGCGAGTACTTCCTGCCGCTGCTCGGCCATTTCGGCTTCAAGGACTATCTGAAGCACGCGCCCGATGTGCCTGACAGCGACGTCACGGTGGAATATTGCGCGCGCCGGAATTGGATCGTCGGCTCGCCGGCAACCGTCACCGAGAAGATCGAGAAGATCTACCGGGAGGTCGGCGGCTTCGGCGTGCTCTGCGTGTTCGGCTTCGACTACAAGCACAAGCCAGAGGCCTGGCGGCGCTCGCTGGAATTGCTCAAGACCGAGGTGATGCCGCGGCTCAAGCATCTCGGCGCCGAGTTCGAGAAGGCTGCATGACAGCTAGGCGGGGTGCGGGGCTTGCCTCGCACCCCGCGTCGCATATCTTGGAGGGAAATATAATTCAGTACCGGGGTTTTCTGCATGACGGTCGACGCACAGAGTTTCAAGCAGGCGATGCGCCATTGCGCCGGCGCGGTCGCGCTGGTGACGGTCGGCTCGGAGCCCGGCAAGCGCACCGGCCTGACCGTGACCTCGGCCTGCTCGCTGTCGGACAATCCGCCCTCGGTGCTGGTCTGCGTTAACCGTAACGCCAGCGCGCATCAGCGCATCCTCGAGGAGCGCCATTTCGTCATCAATTTCCTGAACGAGGAACACGCGCTGCTGGCGCTGACTTTCTCCGGCCAGAAGGGCGTCAACGGCGACGATCGTTTTGCGTTCGGGCGCTGGACCACGGGCGCGACCGGCGCCCCGGTCCTGGAGGATGCGGTCGCCGCGTTCGATTGCGTGCTGACGCAGCAGCTTGAGACCAAGACCCACTCGATCTTCATCGGCGAGGTCCAGCATGTCCGCGCCGTGACCACGGTCGATCCGCTGATCTATCTGCGCTCAGGCTTCCAGAGCGTGCGCGACATCCACGATCCCGTCGCGCTCGGCGACCTCGACGCACGCCGCGTCAGCTGGAACGAGTTTTCCTGATTGCCTGACTGAACGAGCGATCAGCGGCAGGGACCCGTCATGAGCTCTGCTTGGATGTACACCCTGATTCCCGCGGCGGCGGCGGTGCTCGGTGCGGTTGCTGCCGTCAACATCCGCCCGGGTCCCAGGATCGTCAGTGCGATCCAGCATCTGGCCGCCGGCGTCGTATTCGCCGCGGCCGCGGGCGAGATTCTTCCCGACCTGATGCATCGCAACGCGCCGGTCGCCACGGTCGTCGGCGGTGGCATCGCGCTGGCGGTGATGCTCGCGATCAAGCAGGTCGAGGGTCTGGTCAAAGGCCCGCTCGGTCTCTTGTCGATGGTCGGCGTCGACATCCTGATCGATGGCCTGGTGCTCGGGATCGGCTTTTCCGCCGGTGCCAAAGCCGGCATCCTGCTGACGGTCGCGCTGACGCTGGAAGTCCTGTTCCTCGGCCTGACCGTTGCCAACGAGCTCGGTGAGAGTGTCCGCTCCCGCCTCGCGGTGGTGGGTGCAACCGCCGCCCTGGCGCTGCTGCTGCCGCTCGGTGCGGTGCTCGCTACGCCGGTCGCCGCCCTGCCGCCTTCGATCGTGGCTGGATTCTTCGCCTTCGGGCTGATCGCGCTTTTGTATCTGGTGACGGAAGAATTGCTGGTGGAAGCGCACCAGACACCAGATCGCCCCTGGGTGACGGCAATGTTTTTTGTCGGTTTCCTGGCGATTCTGGTCTTGGAGGAGTTGATGAGCTGATCGCCGTTGCGTGTGATCGGCGGCGCGCCATCGAACCTTACGATGCGGCGTCGATTTTCAGTCCCTTGATCTTGCGATACAGCGTGGCGCGGCTGAGCCTGAGCGCCTTGGCCGCTTCAGCCACCCGCCCACCGCTGGCGCGCAGCGCCTCGATGATCGCTGCGCGCTCGCTCACGGCATGACCGGCCTCGGTGGCCGGCTTGCCAAGCGTCGGCAGATCGAGATCGGCTTCGGTGATGACGCCGGCTTCGGCGGTCGCGCCGGCGAGACGCAGCACATGGCGGAGCTGGCGCATGTTGCCGGGGAACGGATAGGCCATCAGCTCGGCCCAGGCGTCCGCCGCGATGCGGCAGTGCGGCGCCTCCTCGTCGGCGATCTGCGCGATGACGTCCTTGCGGTCGGCGCGCTCGCGCAGCGCGGGCAGCCGGATCTCCATGCCGCGCAGCCGGTAATACAGGTCGGAGCGGAAGCTGCCGTGTTCGGCCATCCGCGCCAGGTCACGATGCGTGGCGCTGATCAGGCGGATGTCGACCGGCACGGGCTTCAGCGCGCCGAGCGGCCAGACCTCGCGGTTTTCCAGCACGCGCAGCAGCCGTGTTTGCAGCGCCAGCGGCATGTCGCCGATCTCGTCGAGGAACAAAGTGCCGCCGCTGGCCTGCACGATCAGCCCCTTCGATCCCTCGCGCCGCGCGCCGGTGAAGGCGCCGGCCTCGTAGCCGAACAGCTCGGCGTCGATCAGGCTCTCCGGCATCGCCGCGCAATTCAGCGCGACGTAGTTGCGGCCGGCGCGGTTGCTGGCGGCATGGATGGCGCGCGCGAACACGTCCTTGCCGGCGCCGGTCTCGCCATGCAGCAGGATCGGCAGGTCGAGATTGCCGACCGTCATCAGCCGCTTCACGCCCTTGATCAGCACGGGATCGCGGCCCGCCAGCCGGTGCAGGCCGCTGAACTGTCCGGCGGGTTGCTCGCGCGGTGGCGCCGGCAGCGGACGGGAGACACGCGTGCGCACCGGCGGTGCGATGCGCCCGCGGCCCCACGGCGTGCCGTCGGCGCGGCGCAACGTGACCGGCTCGTCGGCGGCCCGCGTCGCGCGATCGTCCAGTTGGATGAGATGCGACAGGTCGATGCCGTCGTCGATCATCGCGTCCGTCAGCCCGAACACGCCGCGCGCGGTGCGGCAGGCGCCGACGACGCGGCGGTCGTCGTCATAGGCCAGCATGCCTTGCCCGTCGCCGGGCAGGGTCGCGATCCAGGAGGCGCGGTAACGCCGGCGGAAGAACGACTGCTCGATCCGCCGCGTCGCGTCCGTGGTGACGGCCAACGCCAGTTCATGCGCGCCGCGGCCGAGATCGCTGCGGCAGGAGGAGATGTTGACGGCGCCGGCGAGCCTGCCGGCATGGTCGAACAATGGCGACACCGCGCAGGTGAACATGTGCCACTGCTCGCGGAAATGCTCGTCGCCATGGACGATGATCGGCCGCTGCTCGGCGAGCGCAGTGCCGAGCCCGTTGGTGCCCTCGAAGGTCTCGGCGAAGTTCGAGCCGGTGTAGATCTTCCACTCCAGGAACATCCGCTCGTAGTCGCCGCCGGGCAGCCGGCTCACCAGCATGGTGGCGTTGGGATCGGCGAGGTTGACGCAATAGCCGCTATCGTGGAGCAGGCGGGCAAGGTCCTCGAGCGCCGGGACCGCGACCTGGATCAGGTCCTCCATCGGCTCGGCGATGTGCCGGACCTCGGCCTCGGTCAGGGTCTGCGGCGGCCCGCGCCGGGCCGGATCGAGGTTGTGATTGACCACGCAGCGCCGCCACGACGCAGCAATCCGCGCCTCGGTGTCGACGCCGGCCATTTGGTTGGCCGCCGACAAAACACGGGCGACGTGATTTGAGGCCGAAAGATTGGCCATCCAGAGGTCTCCACCCTGTATTTTTGCGGGAAGTCTGGCACCGCCCGGCCGAATGTCAATTGGCAGGCAGGTCGCGGGGAGTGCGCTTCGGGTGGGGATAGGCGTGATTTCCGCCGTCATTCCGGGGCTCGCGAAGCGAGAGCCCGGAATCCATTGACCCACAGGGTCGGTGGTTCGATGGATTCCGGGCTCGGCGCTGCGCGCCGCCCCGGAATGACGAGGGTGGTGGTGGCGGGATTACTTCACTTCACCGGCCGTCAGCAGCACAAACGATCGCCCAGCCATCTTGTAGGCGCTCTCGAACGCGAACTGCGTGCTTGCCGCTTCCTCCGGCACATTGGTGTCGAGCAGCAGCGACCAATGCGGGCCTGCGGTGGTCTGCGGCAGCTTGAAGTCGACCTCGCCCTCATAGCTGTTGAGGATCACGAGCACCGTATCGTCCTCGCCCTGGCGGGCGATCGCGGTCTTGCGGGCGCGGCCGTCGAGCACGACGCCGAAGCATTTGATCCAGCCGGTGGTCCAGTCGGCCTGCGACATCTCGGCGCCCGAGGCGTTGATCCAGACCACGTCGCGGATATCGAGTTGCGGATCGCGATCGCCGGACAGGAAGCGGCTGCGGCGCAGGATCGGATAGTCGCGCCGGAGCTTGATCATCCGCTTGGTGAAGGCGAGCAGCCTGTTGGCGTCGTCGGAAGAATTCCAGTCGAACCAGGAGATGTCATTGTCCTGGCAATAGGCGTTGTTGTTACCGCGCTGGGTGCGCCCGAACTCGTCGCCGCCGAGCAGCATCGGCGTGCCCTGCGAAGCCAGCAGCGTCGCCAGCATGTTGCGTTTCTGGCGCTCGCGCAACGAGACGATCTCGGGGTTGTCGGTCGGCCCCTCGGCGCCGCAATTCCAGGAATGGTTGTCGGACGAGCCGTCGTTGTTGTTCTCGCCGTTGGCTTCGTTGTGCTTGTTGTTGTAGCTCGCCCAGTCGTTCAGCGTGAAGCCGTCATGGGCGGTGATGAAGTTGACGCTGGCCCAGGTGCGGCGGCCCTCGCGGTTGAATACGTCGTGCGAGCCGAGCAGCCGCGGCGCCAGTGCGGCCGGCGCAGCCTCGGCGCGCCAGAAATCGCGCACCGTGTTGCGGTACTTGTCGTTCCATTCCGCCCAGCCCGGCGGGAAGCCGCCGACCTGGTAGCCGCCGGGGCCGCAGTCCCAAGGCTCGGCGATCAGCTTGACGGTCGCGAGCAGCGGGTCCTGGTTCATCGCCTTCAGGAATCCCGACTGCTCGTCGAAGCCATAGACCTCGCGCGCCAGGATGGTGCCGAGGTCGAAGCGGAAGCCGTCGACATGCATGTGGCCGGCCCAGTAGCGCAGGCTGTCCATCACCATCTGGATCACGCGCGGGTGCGACAGGTTCACTGTGTTGCCGGTGCCGGTGTCGTTGATGTAGTAGCGGCGCTTGTCGGGTAACAGGCGGTAGTAGCTCGCATTGTCGATGCCCTTGAACGACAGCGTCGGGCCGCGTTCATTGCCTTCGGCGGTGTGGTTGTAGACCACGTCGAGAATGACCTCGAGGCCGGCGCCATGCAGCCGTGCCACCATCTCCTTGAACTCGCGCAGGCTATTGGCGACATCGGCGGCGTAGCGCGGATCGGGCGCAAAGAAGCCGATCGTGTTGTAGCCCCAGTAATTGGTGAGGTGCTTCTCCAGAAGGTTGCTGTCGTTGATGAAGGAATGCACCGGCAGCAGCTCGACCGAGGTGATGCCGAGCGCCCTCAGATAGTCGATCGCGACGTTCGCGCCGAGGCCGGCATAGGTGCCGCGCAAATGCTCATCGATGCCGGGGTGCTGCTTGGTAAAACCCTTGACGTGGGCCTCATAGACGATCGTCTCGTCCCAGTGGGCTTCCTGCCGTTGCGGCTCCTGCGCCCAGTCGAAGCAGGGATCGACCACCACGCATTTCGGCATGAACGGTGCGCTGTCGCGCTCGTCGAAGGTGAGGTCGTCACCGGTTTCCATCTTGTAGCCGAACACCGCCGGATTCCAGGTCAGGCTGCCGGCATGGGCGCGCGCATAGGGATCGAGCAGCAGCTTGTTCGGATTGAAACGATGTCCGCCGTCCGGTTGGTAGGGGCCGTAGACGCGATAGCCGTAGAACGTGCCGGGCTGCACGCCATTGATGAATCCGTGAAACACCTGGTCGGTGTATTCAGGCAGCTCGAAGCGATGGGTCTCGCGCTCGCCGTCGAACAGGCAGACCTCGACCTTGGTGGCGTTGGCGGAAAACACCGCGAAATTGGTGCCGTGGCCGCTCCAATGCGCGCCCAGCGGATAGGGCAGGCCTTCCTCGATCACGAAATCGGACATCGGTCCCCCAAGGTCTGGAACTGGCAAATCAACCTGCAACAAACGCCGCCACGCAGGAAACGTTGCATGGGGCGATGTTAGCGGCATCAGCAGATGACCGTATGACGGCCAAGGCCGAATCCGCTCAACACATTCAGTGTCGTCCCGGCGAAAGCCGGGACCCATAACCACCAATGATTATTGTGGAGTTGTGCTGGAACGACGAGTCCCCCACTAACTCCCGCCGCGGCGTATGGGTCCCGGCCTTCGCCGGGACGACGTACAGTTCACATCAGCCGCATGCCCTTCAGGCTGCTATGCCCGTTCTTGCCGACGATGATGTGGTCATGCACGGCGATCCCGAGCGGTTTTGCGATCTCGACGATCGCCTTGGTCATCTGGATGTCGGCCTGCGACGGGGTCGGGTCGCCGGAGGGATGGTTGTGCACCAGGATCAGCGCGGTCGCGGACAATTCCAGCGCGCGCTTGATCACCTCGCGTGGATAGACCGGGGTGTGATCGATGGTCCCGGTCTGCTGCACCTCGTCGGCGATCAGTTGGTTGCGCTTGTCGAGGAAGAGCAGGCGGAATTGCTCCTTGTCGGCGAACGCCATGCTGGAGCGGCAATAGCCGATGACGTCGTTCCACGACGACAGCGCGACGCTCCGCTTGATTTCGCCCTTGGCGATCCGGCTCGCGGCGGCCGCGAGCAGCTTGAGCTGGTTGATCGAGGCATCCTTGACGCCGTCGACCTCGCGCAGCCGCGCCACCGGCGCGTGCACCACTTCGGCGAAGGAGCCGAACTTCTTCAGCAGCGCCTTGGCCAGCGGCTTGGTGTCGCGGCGCGGGATGGCGGCGAACAGCGCCATCTCCAGGAGTTCATAATCGGTCAGCGCGTCGGGGCCCGCCGCGTAGAAGCGCTCGCGCAGCCGTTCGCGATGACCGTGGTAATGCGGCGTCTCGTCGGGCTCGTCGTTGCTGGCATCGGGCTTGGCGGGCATCGGCCACAACCTTGCCGTGCCAGCGGCGTTTTGCAAGTACCCGCGCGGCGCTAGGGCGCGCGCTTCAGGCCGGGGATCAGCGCCGCCAGCCGGTCCTTGATCAGATGGCCGCGCATCGGGCCGAGGCCCATGCCTGGCGGCGGCGGGCCGGGAGGAGGTCCCGGCGGCATGCCCGGCGGCGGCCCGCGGCGCGGCTGCATCGCGATCTCGGCACGCCTGTCGACGCCGAGCGTCAGCGTTGCCAGATAGCGGTCCTTCTCCTCCTTCACCGCGCAGAAGGCGCGGCGGTCCGGATCGGCGGTCTCGACGACGTGGTCGTTGGCATTGAGCGTGGTGCGCGGCCGCGGCCGGCCCGTGTAGTCGGGCGCATTGGCGTAGATGAATTCGTTCAGCGCGTCCGGCAGGAAAGTCTGGCCGGTCAGCACGTTTTTCTGATCGAGGAAGACCTTGAAATGGATATGCGTAGCGCGTCCGTCATACCAGCCGGGATAGATGGTGTTGAACGCGACCCATCCTGCCGCGTCGGTCATTTGCGTGCCGCGCAGGAAGCTCTTGCTCGATTCATCGATGTTGTGACCGTCGCCCTGGCCGGGAAATGCCGAATAGAGACCTTGCGCGTCACAATGCCAGATGTCGACCCGCGCGCCCGCGATCGGCGTGCAGGCGCCGGCCTCGATCACGCGCAGCCGCAGCGTCAGCGGAATGCCGGGCTTGCCGTCGGCGATGCCGGACCGCACCAGCTTTGGATCGGCGTAGAACGGCCCTTCCTCCGCCTGCGGCGTCAGGATGCAGGCCTCCGCGATGTCGTCGGCCCGGCTGTCGGTTGCGGCCTCGGCTTGTCGCGCCGGCAACAGGCCGGCAGCGCTTGCCGAGATCAGGCCGAGAAAGCCGCGGCGCGTGGACTTGTCCAATGATCGCTCCTGTCGATTGCGCGGGAAGCTTCCCATTTCCCACTCAGCGTGGCGACATCAGGACGATTTGGTTTCTCGATGTGGGTGTGCCTGCGACGGTTTGCCACGATGCGGCAGGCGAATTACCGTTGGCTGCAATTGTTGGGAATCGAAGAGAGCGTTTTCGAGCGAAGTGGATACCGGTTCGTGTCAAGAAAACGCGTCAGAACAAGAATCTATGGAGGGCTGCTTGACGTCATTCAAGGTGATCCGGGCCCGCGCCGAGAAGCGCAAGGGCGGGCCAAAGGCGCTGGAGAAGCTGCTGCATCCGCCGGCGGGCGCCAAGACGCTGGCCAAGCTCGGCGACGACCGGGTGTTGGCCGAGATGACCAAACGCGTGTTCTGCGCAGGCTTCGCCTGGAGCGTGATCGACGCCAAATGGCCGGGCTTCGAGGAGGCTTTCCTCGGCTTCCAGCCCGCCAAGCTTGCTTTCAAGCCCGACGAATACTGGGAGAAGCTCGTCAGCGATGCCAGGATCGTGCGCAACGGCGCCAAGATCATGTCGGTGCGCGACAATGGCCGCTTCGTGCAGGAGGTCGCGCGCGAGCACGGCAGCTTCGGCAAATTCCTCGCGGCATGGCCGTCGTCCAACGAGATCGGGCTGCTGGAGCTATTGGCCAAGCGCGGCAGCCGGCTCGGCGGCAATACCGGTCAGATGCTGCTGCGCTTCCTCGGCTGGGACGGCTTCGTCACCTCGCGTGACGTCACAGCCTGCCTGCGCGATGCCGGTCTCGATATCGCGGAGGAGGTCAAGTCGAAGCGCGATCTCGCCAAGGTGCAGGCGCAGTTCAACGCCTGGGCCGAGGAAACCGGGCTGCCTTACCTGCATCTGTCGCGGATCTGTGCGATGTCGATCGGCGACAACCACACGCCCGAGGAGATCGAGAACCGCACGCGAAGCGATTATTGAACCCGTCGCTGATTACACCTGAACCCACGGCTTCTCGCCGTGGCGCTCGGACAGCGTGAAGATCTCGACGCCGTCGGTGGTGACGCCGACCGAGTGCTCGAACTGCGCCGACAGCGAGCGGTCGCGGGTCACCGCGGTCCAGCCGTCGGACAGGATCTTCACATGCGGCTTGCCGAGATTGATCATCGGCTCGATGGTGAAGAACATGCCGGGCTTCAGCGGCGCACCCTCGCCGGGGCGGCCGATATGGATGATGTTCGGCTCGTCGTGGAACAGGCGGCCGAGGCCGTGGCCGCAGAAGTCGCGCACCACGCTCATGCCCTGCGGTTCGACGAAGCTTTGGATGGCATGGCCGATATCGCCCGTGGTGGCGCCGGGCTTCACCGCGGCGATGCCGCGCATCATCGCTTCATAGGTCACCTCGATCAGCCGCTCCGCCTTTCGCGCGATGGCGCCGATCGCATACATCCGGCTGGAATCGCCGTACCAGCCGTCGACGATGAAGGTGACGTCGACATTGACGATGTCGCCTTCCTTCAACGGACGGTCGCCGGGCATGCCGTGGCAGACCACATGATTGATCGAGGTGCAGGTCGAGTAGCGGTAGCCGCGATACATCAGCGTCGCCGGATAGGCGCCGTGGTCGAAGGCAAACTTGCGGACGAACTCGTCGATCTCGGAGGTCGGAACGCCCGGCTTGACGATGTCGGTGAGCGCATCGAGGCATTTCGACACCAGCGCACCCGCCTTGCGCATGCCGGCAAAGCCGCTCGGCCCGTGCAGCTTGATCTGTCCGGTCTTGCGAAGCGAGGTGTCGGTGGCGTCGATATAGCTCATGGGCGGGGATGTTTCTGCGGGCAAGGGGCTGATTTCAGGCTCTAATTTAATGATCGGGGCGGCCGGTGCAAGCCAAGGTTGGGCATGGGGTCAATGCCGAAACGGCCCGATTTGCCAGCTTGAACCGGAACGGCGGCCGCCGATTGGCCGAAATGTGCACGCTGGAGGGCTAACTGGAGACCTCGACCACGCTCTCCACCGGCAGCGCGCCGCCGCGGATCCGCAGTTCCCGCACCGGATAGGGCACCTTGATGCCGTCCTGCTTGAAGGCATCCCACAGCGACAGCATGACGTCGCTCTTCACGCCGTCCATGCCGTCGGGGTCGGCGATCCAGAAGGTCAGGGAGAACTTCATCCCGGCCTCGGCGAATTCGGTCAGGATGCAGTTCGGCGTGCGGCCCTTGGTGGCGCGCGGATGGGCCGCTGCGGTTGCGATCCCGAGCTTGCAGACCTGCCGCGGATTGGCGTCGTAATTGGTGGAGAAGGCGATCTTCACCAGCGTGTTCTTGTCGGTGTAGGTCCAGTTGGTGACCTTCTGCGTCACCAGATCCTCGTTCGGGATCAGGAACTCGCGGCCGTCGCCGGCGGCGACCGAGATGTAGCGGGTCTTCATCGCGCTGATGCGGCCCGAATTGTCCCCGATCGTGACGAGGTCGCCGGGCTTCACCGATTTGTCGACCAGCAGGATCAGCCCGCTGACGAAATTGGCGACGATCTTCTGCAAGCCGAGACCGATGCCGACGCCGGCCGCACCGGTGAACACCGCAAGCGCGGAGAGGTTGATGCCGACCGCGCCGAGCGCGATCACGATCGCCAGCACCATCAGGCCGATGCGGATGATCTTGACCAGCAGCACCTGGATCGACGGCGTCAGGTCGGTGGCCTTGTTGATGCGGCTCTCGGCGAAATTGCCGGCAAGGTTGGTCAGCCACAGCGCCACGATCAGCAGCGCGCCGGCCTTGAGCAGCAAGAGCGGGGTCAGGCGGAGGCCGCCGACCACGACCGCGTAGGAGTCCAGCATGTCGGCCGCCCAATCGAGCTGGCCGATGATGCTGAGCGCCGCGACCACCCAGGCAGCGATCGACACGGTCTTGACGATGAAGGCGTTGTCGATCACCGAGGTGACGAGCCGGATCACCAGCCAGGCCAGCGCCAGCTTGGCGGAGACCGCGATCAGATAGCTGCGGCTCGGCCAGGTCATGTGCCACATCACGATGCGCGAGATCACCATCAGCACCGCGAACACCGCGGTGGAGGCGCTCGTCACCATGACGCGGGCGAAATGCCGGAGCGGCAACGGCCAGCGGCTCGCCAGCGTCGCCATGTTGACCCGGGCGTGGATCGCGGTGTCGGCCGCGTAAGCGATACCCGCGGCGGCGAGGATGATGCCGAATTGCAGGTAGAACCACGGCGAGGCGATCTCGGCGCCGACCGAGCGCGCCGCCATTTGGATGGCTTCCAGGACGTCCTTCCAGCTCATGTCCATCGGCAAAGTCTCAACTTGAAGCGCGGGTCAGGCAAATGTGATTCGAATGCACGGGGAGAATCCCACAACGGCGCGCACCCGACCATCGATACACCACAGTGTCGGGGCGACCTAGGGCAAGGCGGGCGGATTGCCGCTGACGGCAGAAATGGGTTGGCGTCCCAGTGTGGCGACGATAAGGATGCAATTGCAAGTATTTGAGACTTTTGTAGGCGCATGGCATCCCTCGACTCCGTCAGTATAGCGATCCTGCTCGGCGCGGTGCTGGTGATGGCTGGCATCCTGTCGAGCCTGCTGGCGCTGCGGTTCGGCGCCCCCTTGCTGCTGGTGTTCTTGCTGGTTGGCATGCTGGCCGGCGACGCCGGGCCGGGCCATCTCCAGTTCGACGACGTCCGCACCACCTATCTGGTCGGCTCGGTGGCGCTGGCGCTGATCCTGTTCGACGGCGGCTTGAAGACGCGCTTTGCCAGCATCCGCACGGTGCTGGCGCCCTCGATGATGCTGGCGACCGCCGGCGTGCTGCTGACCGCGCTGATCACGGCGCCGGTCGCCCGCTATGTGCTCGACCTCAACTGGACCGAGTCGCTGCTGGTCGGCGCCGTCGTGGCCTCGACCGACGCGGCGGCGGTGTTCCTGCTGGTGCATACCCAGGGCCTGCGGCTGCGTCCCCGCGTCGGCGCCACGCTGGAGGCGGAATCCGGCACCAACGATCCGTTCGCGATCTTCCTCACCTTGATGCTGGTCGAATTCATCTCGGTCGGCCAGAGCTCGGCGTCGCACATCGCGATGGAATTCATCCAGGAGGCCGTGTTCGGTGCCATCATCGGGGTGATCGGTGGCCGGCTGGTGGTGATCGCGCTGAACTATGTGGCGCTGCCGCAGGGTCTGCATGCGCCGTTCGTCACCACGGCGGCGCTGGTGATCTTCGGCGGCTCGCAGATCGTGCACGCCTCAGGATTCCTCGCGGTCTACCTCGCCGGTATCATCATCGGCAACCGGCCGACCCGCGCGCATAATTCGGTGGTGACGTTCCTCGACGCCGCGACCTGGCTGGCCCAGATCGTGATGTTCGTGCTGCTCGGGCTGCTGGTGTCGCCGCATCGCCTGCTCTCCAGCGCCGGCGGCGCCGTGCTGGTGGCGTTCGCGCTGATGCTGGTGGCGCGGCCGCTCGCGGTCCTGATCTGCCTCGCGCCGTTCAAGTTCAACTGGCGGGAGAAGGTCTTCATCGCCTGGACCGGCCTGCGCGGCGCGGTCGCGATCTTCCTCGCCTCGATCCCGATGCTGGTCGGCCTGTCGAAGGCCTATCTGTATTTCGACGTCGCCTTCGTCGTCGTCATCATCTCGCTATTGTTGCAGGGCTGGACATTGGCGCCGGCGGCGCGCCGCCTGCACGTCGCGCTGCCGCGCGCCGAGCGTGGGCCGCGGCGCGTCGAACTGGATCTGCCCGGCCAGCTCGAGCAGCAGCTGGTCGGCTATCCGGTGCGGCCGAAGAGCCTGTATTTCCGCCGCGGGCTGATCCCGTCCTGGTCGAAGCCGACGCTGATCATCCGCGACGAACGCATCCTGACGCCTGTCGAGGCCGATCCGGTCGCGCCTGGCGACTACATCTATCTTTTGGCGCCGCCGGAGCGCGCCGAGGCGCTCGACCGCTTCTTCGTCGACATGGCGCCGTCGAGCGCGCCCGATCCGCATCTGCTCGGCGACTTCATGGTGTCAGGCGAGCATACGCTCGGCGAGCTCGCCGAGATCTACGGCGTCAAGGTCGATGAGCACCAGGCCAAGCTGACGCTGGCGGACTATTTCGACATCAACCTCGACCGCGCGCCGAAGGAAGGCGCGGAGTTGTGGCTCGACTCGATCGTGCTGGTGGCGCGCAGCATCAGCGGCGGCCGCGTCAGTGTCGTCGGCCTGCGCTTGCCGGAAGAGGAGGAAGTGGTCGTGCCGCAGACCCGGATGCAGACCGTGCGGCGCAAGCTCGCCGACATCTGGGCATCGGTGGCCGGGGTCTGAGCGTCACTGCTTGCGCAGGAAGTTCGAATCGGGCGCGAACTTCTTGACCATCTCGGACAGGCCGTCGTCAATCGGCGAGCCGGGCGGGTCCTCGGACGCTGCGCCCTGCTTGGGCTCGATCTTGGGCTCGTCGCCGATCTTCTGGCCGGAAATCTCGGCCAGCGCCGCGAGCAGCGATTCATCGAGATCATCGGCCGGCGGCTGCTTGGCGGGAGCTGGCTTTGCCGGAGGTGCCTTGGCAAGCGGCGGAGGAGGCGGAAGCTTGGGAGCGTCGGCTGCGGTGGCGCGGGGCTCGGGCTTCGCGGGCGGTGGCGATGCCGTCGGCTTGAAGGTGTCGGTCCGGCGGGCGGCGGCCTCGCTGACCGCGGCGATCAACGATGCCTCGAGGTCGCCGGGCGGATCGGCCGGCTTGGGCTGTAATTCGGAATCTCTCGGGGGCCGTCCGACGGCTGGTTCCTGCTGGCCCGATGGACGGCTGTCGGTGGCCTTGCGAGGCTTGAAGAGACCCGCGCGCTCAGCGGCAATCCTGGCCGAAGCTTCTTCGACCGCACCGAGCAGGGATGTCTCCAACGCGCCGGCGGGATTACCCGGCGAAGTCGCTGGCTCGGCGGCACGGGCGGCGACCGGTTTGGGCTCCGGCAGGGGCGGCAGCGGCGGAGGCTGCGATCCCGCGACTGGCGCGGGAGGCGGGGCCGGCTGACCGTTTCGGGCGCGCGTGATGATGCCGTCGACGATGGCTCCCAGGCGCTTCTTGTCGGGGGCAGCCAGATAGCTCGCGGCCAGCTCATCGACATATTGCGGGCCGTAGTCGGCGAGCACCTTGGCGAGCCGGGCGATGTCGGGGTCGCTGTCGACCAGCCGGCGCCACGCCTGCTGATCGTAGGCCGCGCCGCCGGACCGGTCGGGCCACGCCACACGGCGCGGCTGGCGTTGCGGGGAGCCCTCCTGGCCGGCGATCGGGTCGAGGGTGGGCGGTTGCAGCCCGGCGCTGAGCCGCGGCGGCACAAATCCCGCGGCGCCGGCCGGCACCAGATCGCCAGCCGGGCGCCGGCGGCGTTCGGCGACTTGCAGCGAGATCAGGCCGACACCCATCAACAGGAAGCCGAGCGCGGCCCACGCAATCGTGGCGCACAGCAGCCCGCCGATCAGCAGCAATACCCAGCCAGTCAGTCGCACGATTTGCCTTTCCCATGCCCCGATCGGATGTCCCGGCGCGGGCCTAGCAGACAAGATTGGCTATCTTATGCCGAGTTTCGGGAAAACGCCCAGCTACGCGCCCGACGTCAACACCTTGACACCGCCGAACGCGGTCACCTGGCCGCGGCGCAGCATCACGATCTGGGTGGCGAGCTGGCGCAGCTCGGCGGCGTCGTGGCTGACATAGACCATCGGGACGCCGGCCTCGTCGCGCAGCCGGACCAGGTAGGGCAGGATCTCGAGCTTGCGGCTTTCGTCGAGCGCGCCCAGCGGCTCGTCCAGCAGCAACAGCCGCGGCTTGGACAGCAGCGCCCGGCCGAGCGCGACGCGCTGGCGCTCGCCGCCGGAGAGCTTTCCGGGGCGGCGGTCGAGCAGGGCGCCGATGTCGAGCAGATCGACCACGCGCTTGTGCTGCGCCGGATCCTCCGTGAGGCGGTTCATGCGACGGCCGTAGTCGAGGTTCTGCCTTATATCGAGGTGCGGAAACAGCCGCGCGTCCTGGAACACATAGCCGATGCGCCGCCGCCAGGTCGGGACGTGAATGCCGGCCGACGTATCGTCGACGGTCTCGCCGTCGATCACGATGCTGCCGCGGTCGGGACGAACCAGGCCGGCGATGGTGTTGATCAGCGAGGTCTTGCCGGAGCCGGACGCGCCGAACAGGCCGGTGACGCGGCCCTCGCTGGTGAACGCCGCCGCCAGCGTGAACTCGCCGAGCTGCTTGGTAATGTCGACGCGCAGCATTGCTAAAGCGCTATGAGATTGAATTGAATCGTCATCGCGATTTAGCTCCTTGTTTGAGCATGACCTTGTCGGAAAACCGCTTCGCACTTTTCCGGGTCATGCTCTATTGCCCGTGCAGGCGCGCGGTGGCGCGGCGCGCAAACACTTCGGCGGCGATCAGTGCGCCGACCGCCAGCACGACCGAGACGATCACGAGCCGCGCGGCGGCGGTGTCGCCGTCGGGGGTCTGGATCAGCGAATAGATCGCCGACGAGATCGTCTGGGTCTCGCCGGGAATGTTGGAGACGAAGGTGATGGTGGCGCCGAACTCGCCGATCGCCTTGGCGAACCCGAGCACCATGCCGGCGAGCACGCCGGGCAGCGCCAGCGGCAGCGTCACGGTGGCGAACACCCGCCAGGGTGTCGCGCCGAGCGTCTCGGCCGCCTGTTCGAGCCGGCGATCGACGGCTTCAATTGACAGGCGGATCGGCCGCACCAGCAGCGGAAACGACATCACGCCGCAGGCGAGCGCCGCACCGGTCCAACGGAAGGCGAACACGATGCCGAGATGCTCGGCAAGCCAGCCGCCGACCAGACCGCGTTTGCCGAAGGTCAGGAGCAGCAGGTAGCCGGTGACGACGGGCGGCAGCACCAGCGGCAGATGCACGGCGGCATCGAGCAGCGACTTGCCCCAGAAATCGCGCCGCGCCAGCAGCCAGGCGAGCGCGATCCCGAACGGGGTCGCCACCAGCGTTGCGATGACGGCGACCCGCAGCGACAGCAGGATCGCCGTCCATTCGGTCGGCGAGATATCGAACACGCGACTAGGTCGTCGGGCTGATCAGGAACTTGAAGCCGTATTTCTCGAGGATCGTCTTCGCTGCCGAGGAGCGCAGGAAGGCGAGATACTCTGATGTCTCCGGCTTCGCGGTCGTGGTCGCCGCGACCGGATAGATGATCGCCGGATGGGTGTCGGCCGGGAAGGTGCCGACGATCTTGACGCCGGGCTCGACCTTGGCGTCGGTCGAGTAGACGATGCCGAGCACGGCCTCGCCGCGCGCCACCAGCGTCAGCGCCGCGCGCACGCTCTCGGCCATCGCGAATTTCGGCTCCGCGGCCTGCCAGGCACCGAGCTTCTCCAGTGCGGCCTTGGCGTATTTTCCGACCGGTACCGCCTTGACGTCGCCGGTCGCGATCTTGCCGTCACCGGCGAGCTTGGCGAGATCGAAGCCCGGCGCGATATTGACGTTGTCGATCTTGGAATCCTTCGGGGCGATCAGCACGATCGAGTTGCCGAGCAGGTTGACCCGCGTCGATTCATTGATGTTCTTCTGCTTGATCGCGTAGTCCATCCAGTCGGTGTCGGCGGAGACGAACACGTCGGCCGGCGCGCCCTGCTCGATCTGCTTCGCCAGCGCTGAGCTCGCGGCATAGCTGGCGCTGATCTTGACGCCGGTCTTGGCGGTATAGGCGGCGTCGACCTCGTCGAGCGCGTTCTTCATCGAGGCGGCGGCGAAGACGGTGAGTGTCTTGTCTTCGGCCCGCGCGGGCGAATGGATCGCGCCGAGGACGAGGACGAAGGCGGTGAAAAGTCCGGCAAATCGTGACATGGAAAGCGCTCCGTGCGAGCTCGCGCGCGAACGGGCACGCGCAGATCAGGCGTTGGGTGGGTTCTGGGCGCGACGGACGGAAGCGCTGTTCCGCTGCTTCCCGAAGGACTTACGGTCGTCCGGGATATCGCACTGCAAACATAGCAGGCTGAGGCTTACGGTAAAGGCGACCCTTTGTCTAACGGGGTGCCTATTGATCCGCCGGCTGGATCGCGATCGAGAGCGAGTTCTCCTTCGCGCCGCTGACCTGCAATACGAAGGGGCTCGCGGCGAGATCGTACTTCATGGTCTTGCGGATACCGTCGCAATCGGTCGCGCCGCTGAAGGCTTTCGGCTTCAGGAAATGCCCGTCCTGCACCAGGTCGACCCAGGCGCCGGCCGACAGGCTGACGGTATAGAGCCCGGCCTTCGGCGCGGCCTTGAAGCTGGTGAAGCCGGCGAAGGTGCCGTCCTTCGGCGCGCGCTCCGGCGGCGAGGGCAATTTGGCGTCGGCGGGGGCCACCAGCGCCAGGGTGATGGCGGTCGAGGGCAATGCGGCCTGCTCGCTGCCCGAGGCAAGCCTGGCGCGATCGGGCGCGGTGAGCGCGGTGCGGGCGCGGTCGATCGACCATTTGAACTTGTCGCAGCCGCTCGGCTCCTCTGCCGCAAAGGCGGGAACGGAAACGAGCAGCAGCGATGCGGCGAGGAGCGATGTGCGCATGTCTGGTCCAATGCAATTGTGACGGATGAAACAGATCAGCGGCCCCGATCCATCGCGCGGCCGCACTTACGGCGCGGCCACGCGCGATCATAACGTAGTTGGAGCCGGCCGGCATAGCCGCCTGACAAAGATGTTATTGCTTGACGTCGGGTGCGTTCAGCACCGTCCTGCAATCCGCCGGCATTTGCGCCAGCGTCATCGGTGGGTGCGGCTTCGGTGGCTTCGGCGGCGGCTTCGGATGCAGCACCGAATCCTTGAACCAGAAGGCGAGATCGGAGGGCTTGCAGCCTTCGCCTTCGGTTTGCGGTTTCTGACTTTCGCATTCGGGACTGCCGGACGGGCACCGGATGCGGATGTGGAAGTGGTAGTCGTGGCCCCACCACGGCCGGATCTTCGACAGCCAACTGCGATCGCCCTTGGCCTCGCGGCACAGCGCCTTCTTGATCGCCGGATTGACGAAGATGCGTTGCACCGCCGGCTCGCGCGCCGCGTCGCGGAGGACGAGCAGATGGCCCGGCGTGAACACGCGCGGGTCGACGTCGAGCCGGTCGTCGCGGACCATCATCACCGCCGACATCTCTTCGCGATCCTCGCGCGACAATTGGCGATTGGGCATCGGCGTCAGCCAGATGTCGGCGTCGAGCCCGATCTGGTGGCTGGCGTGACCGGAGAGCGCGGGACCGCCGCGCGGCTGGCCGATGTCGCCGACCAGGATGCCCGGCCAGCCGGCGTCCTTGTGCGCGTTGGCGGCCAGCCGCTTCAACAGCGCGATCATGTCGGGATGGCCCCAGTAGCGATTGCGCGACAGGCGCATCACCTGCCAGGTGTCGCCGTTGAGCGGCATCTGCGCGGCGCCGGCGAGACAGCCTTTGGTATAGCCGCCGATCGACTGGGTCGGCATCGCCGCCGGCAGCACTTTGCGTGCGAACAACTGCTTGGCCCCGATCGTCGGATCGTTGGGGTTGGCGAGCGGCGGCAATGGCTGCGGATTGAGCGAGCCCTTGTCCTGCGCCCGCGCGGAGATGGTGCAGGCGACGAGGGCTGAGATCAGAAGCGGGATCAGACGCAGGCGGGGTGTCATTCGGATCACTCTGTCTGCGCAAGGCTAACATGGATTCGGGCCAGACGAACCGCGCTTTCATCCCATTTGCTTGATCGCCCACAGGGCGGCTCAAGCTTGCCGGACGGGCACCGTGCATGAATGCGTATCGGTGGCTTGTCGGGCCGATCCGTTGTAACTCCTCCGGACTTCGCGAGTGCCATGGTGGGAGAATGCAATGTCGATTGGTGCAGGTTCGATTCGAGTGCGACAGGCAACGCGATCCGACCACGACTTTCTCGTCGCGCTGTCTCCGCGTCTTTCAGGCGTCCCTGGTCCCGCGTGGCATGACTTGGGAGCGATGGAACAGTTTCAGGACCGCTACATGGCCGCCACCGTGAACCAGGCCGTCGAAAACTCGCGGACACTGATCGCCGTGTCGGACGATGATGTGCGGTTGGGTTACATCCATATGCAGCCCGGAAAGGATGGGGTGACGGACGAAGCGTGTGGCTATGTCGCGATCCTTGCCCTGACGAAGCAGGCAGAAGGGCAGGGCATCGCCGGATTGCTGATGAGCCATGCCGAGGATTGGGCGCGCGACATGAAGTACCGGTTTCTCAGTCTCGATGTGTTCGCCGACAACAGGCGCGCGATTGATTTTTATGAGCGCGGTGGCTTTCGTTCGGAGACCATCCGCATGGTCAAGCCGCTATAGCCCGCAACCGGACGTCACGCCTTGTTTGGCGACTGCCGGCTTAACCCGGCGATAACCCTGTCACAGACTGACAAACATTCGAGCGCTTGAAGCGCTTTCGGTGCATTCATTGTGCAGCGGCGCGTGGATTTACGCTTCCTTCACCACGCAGCGGCGCTGCCACGCCGCAAATCCGCGCATTGCGTCACTCGCATACCGGCAACAATTCGCGCCCGGCGCGAAGCCGCCTGCTAAGCGGGCATGCCGCAGCTTCTCAACGTGTGCAGCTATTCGCCAAGAGATACCAATTTTTCAGAGACTTATCGCAGAAATATCGCCGAGCTGGAATACGCGTGGGGCGTGCGATACCGATGATGCGGCCAAAGAAAATCAAGAAACCGAAGCAGTCCAAACTGCCCCGTTCCCGGGGCCGCCGGCCCACGCCGATCCCGAGAGTGTCAGGCGGTTCGCGTCGGCCCGCGGCTGAGATCGGCGAGTTGGTTCGCCAACGCGCGCATGCCGAGGCCGCGATCGCCGAGGCACGCAAGTCCAACGCGCGATTGCGCGAAGCGATCGATATCCTGCCGCAGGGCATCGTGTTCCTGGACCCCGAAGGCCGCTACACGTTGTGGAACAAGAAATACTCGGAAATCTACAAGCGCAGCTCCGACCTGTTCGAGCACGGCGCGCGCCTGGAGGACACCATCCGCATCGGCGTCGCGCGGGGCGATTATCCCGAGGCCGCCGGGCGTGAGGAAGAGTGGATCGCCGAGCGGCTCAAGAAGATGTACCAGCCGGGGGAGCGCCACGAGCAAACGCTGGCCGACGGCCGCGTGGTGCTGATCGAGGAGCGGCTGACCTCGGACGGCGGCATTGTCGGCCTGCGTGTCGACATCACCGAATTGAAGCAGCGCGAGGCCTCGTTCCGCCTGCTGTTCGACGGCAATCCGGTGCCGATGATCCTGTGCGCGCTCGACGGCGAACGAATCCTGGCGGTCAACGATGCCGCGATCGCGCATTATGGCTACGTGCGTGCCGAATTCGAGAAGATGACGATCAGGAGCTTGCAGGCGTTCGATCCCGAATTGCCCTGGGCGCCGGGTCGCAGCAGCGACGAGCAGGCGGCGCGAACCTGGAAGCACGTGCGCGCCGACGGCACGCTGATCGACCTTGCGATCTATTCGCGCCAGCTGATGCATGGCGATCAGCCGGCGATGCTGCTCGCGCTGATGGACATCACCGAGCGCAAGCGCGCCGAGGCGCGGCTGGCCTTCATGGCCCAGCACGACGGCCTGACCGGCCTGCCGAACCGCAATCTGCTGCGCCAGCAGATGGACGAGATGTTGCAGCACACCCGCCGCTCGACCGACAAGGTCGCGGTGCTGATGCTCGGGCTCGACAATTTCAAGGCGGTCAACGAGACGCTCGGCCACGGCATCGGCGACAAGCTGTTGCGCGGGGTCGCCAAACGCCTGCGCTCGACGCTGCGCGAGGAAGACGCGCTGGCGCGCCTCAACTCCGATGAGTTCACCATCGTGCAGGGCGGCGTGATGCGGCCCGAGGATGCGGTGCTGTTGGCGCGGCGGATCCTGGAGGCGATCGGCGAGCCCTATCTGCTCGAGGGGCATTCGGTGGTGATCGGCGCCAGCATCGGGATCGCGATGTCGCCCGGCGACGGCGAGGATTCCGAGAAGCTGCTGAAGAGCGCCGACATGGCATTGTCGCGCGCCAAGAGCGAGTTCCGCGGCACCTTCTCCTTCTTCGAAGCCGAGATGGATGCGCGCGCCCAGAGCCGCCGCAAGATCGAGATCGATCTGCGCGATGCGATCCAGAACGACGGCCTGCAACCCTACTACCAGCCGCTGGTCGACCTCACCAGCGGGCGCATCACCGGCCTCGAGGCGCTGGTGCGCTGGCCGCATCCGGAGCGCGGCATGATCTCGCCCGGCGAGTTCATCCCGGTCGCCGAGGAGACCGGCCTGATCAATTCGCTCGGCTCGTTGATGCTGCATCGTGCCTGCATGGATGCCGCGCAATGGCCTGACGACGTGCGCGTCGCCGTCAATCTGTCGCCGTTGCAGTTCCGTACCGGCAACCTGCTGGCGCTGGTCACCGACGCGCTGCGGCAATCCGGCCTGCCGGCGCGGCGGCTCGAACTCGAGATCACCGAAACGCTGCTGCTGGAAAAGAGCAGCCAAGTGCTGGCGACGCTGCACGCGCTGCGCGCGCTCGGGGTGCGGATGTCGATGGACGATTTCGGCACCGGCTATTCGAGCCTCAGCTATCTGCGCAGCTTCCCGTTCGACAAGATCAAGATCGACCAGTCCTTCGTGCGCGACCTTGGCGCCAACCCGGATGCGCAGGCGATCGTGCGCTCGATCGTCAGCCTCGGCATGGGATTGGGCGTCACCATCACCGCCGAGGGCGTCGAGACCGAAGCGGAACTGAGCTGCCTGCGCGCCGAGGGCTGCCACGAGGGTCAGGGCTTCCTGTTCAGCCGCGCCCGGCCGAACGCCGAAGTGATCAGCCTCTTGAAAGCGCAGCGCGTCGCCACGGCGCTGGTCGCGTAGCCGCCAGGGCTGCTCTCTCGTCATTGCGAGCGCAGCGAAGCAATCCATCTATCCTCCGCGCGGTCAGATGGATTGGTTCGTCGCTTCGCTCCTCGCAATGACGGCAAGGATTACGCCTTGCCGACCGCCGCCTTCTTGTTCAAATGATAGGTCAGCGCCAGCGCCACGCAGTGGCGCAGCTCTACCTCCGGCAGCTTGCCGGCGACATCGAGCAGGATCGCGCGATTGCCGCTAAAGCTGAGCTCGGGATAGAGCTCGCGAAAGGTCTCGACCAGGTTGGTCTGGCAGTGAAAATAGACCGCGACCTGGTCGGCGGCCGGCTTCACCTGGTCGATCCGGATCGTGCTGCCGCTGCCGGTCTCCGCCGTCAGGTAGCTCGGCTGGCCCCATTTCAGCGTCTCTTCCAGCGCGCCGACGCCCTTGGTCGTCTTCGCGGCCTCGAAGATCAGCCGCCGCAGCGCCAGCAGCTTGGCCTTGACGGGGGCAGGGTAGCCGTCGAACAGCGAGTCCGCGGCCTTCGCTTGCGGGGGACGTGCAGCCTTCGTGGTCGACGTTGCCGGCTTGCGCATGGAGAACTCCGAGAGGAGGACATACCGTGTTTATCTACCACAGCGCCTTGAACGTCATATAGAGCGCCATCAGCGACACGAAGAAGATCATCGCGATGCGGAGCGTCGCGCGATCGACGCGGTTGGCGGCGCGGGCGCCGAGATCGGTGCCTCCGAGCAGGCCGACGACGACTCCCGCCAGCACCGGCCATGACGCGAGCGCGCCCTCGCTCCAGTAAATCCAGGCCGACGGGAGCGTGGTCGGGATCAGCGACATCACGAGGCTCGCCATCTGCGCCTGGTGTTGCGGCACGCCGAGCACGGCGCTCAGGCCCACCACGGTTGCCAGCCCGCCGCCAATGCCCAGGAAGCCCGACGACAGGCCGGCCAGCAGGCCGACAGAGAGCAGGGCCGGCCAGGGTATGTCGCGCGCCGTGCGATCGTCGTCGGGATCTGCCTTGTCGCGCCCACCGCGCAGGATCAGCATCGCGTCGAGTGCGACGAGATAGGCCACATAGGTCCAGCGCAGCGCAGGCTCGCCGACATGGTTCGCGGCGAGTGCGCCGGCGGCGCCCCCGGCGACGAAGCCAATGGTCAGAAGAATGATCCAGCGCAGCGGCGTGCGGTTGCCGCTCCGCCAGTAACGCCTGATCCCGGTGAGGCTGGTCGGAGGCACCTGCGCGACCAGCGAAATGCCCTGCGCGACGTGCTGCCCGGCGCCAAGCAACAGCACCGAGAACACCACCAGCCCGCCGCCAGGACTGACGCCAAGCAGCCCGGCGGTCAGGCCGCCTGCCAAACCGGTGATCAGGCCGGCAAGGAGATCGTGGATGGCCATCGGGGTTCCGTCAGCGTTTCGCGGCGAGGCCGGCGAGAAAGGTCTCGAAGACCTGCATGGCCTCGGATGTGGAGATGGATTCGCCCCACAGCCGTTGCAGCACGATGCCCTGGAACATGGCGACGATCGCTCGCGCTGCGCCGCGCGGCTGAACGGTGCGGTCGATCACGCCGCGTTTCTGCCCCCGGCGCAGCATCTCGGCGATCAAGGCGATCGGCTGCCGTATTCCGCTCGCCACCTGTTCGCGGATCACGTCGTCGCGGAGTGCCTCCGCCCAGAGCTGCAAGCCGACGCGGCGGGCCTGCAAGCCCGCCTCCTTTTGCAAGTCGCCGAGGAAGGCACGCGCGACCGCCCGCAAGCCCTGCAACGGATCATCGGTGTCGCCTCCGGCAGCGAACAGCGTGCTGTCGCGACCGTGACGGCTGTCGCTGATCGCCTGGATCAATTCGTCCTTGCTGGCGAAGTGTCCGTAGATGCAGCCCGCGCTGAGGCCCGACTCCTTGATCACGTCCTGGATCGTGGTCTGGTGAAATCCCTGCCGCGCAAAGCAGTTCTCGGCGGCGCGCAGGATCTCCTCGCGGCGCAGCGCCAGGGTTTCGGGTTTCACCTTCGGCATGATCGGTTCCTTCGGAGTCCCGGCGCAGCCTGAGCGGCGGGACGGCTTGACGTTCGCAGGCCTCCATTATAAAGAACGAATATTCGTTTTGTAAAGAGAGGAGCACGCGTCATGATCGGCTTTGTGAAGCTCTTGTCCCAACCCGGCGCCGGAGAGGCGGCGCAGGTCGCGCTGCCATCCGCCGGCGCGCGCATCACGTTTCTGCTCGCCGGCTTCGCGCTGGTTCTGCTGTTCGAGGCGGCGTTTCCGCTGTTCGACTACGCCCGTAGCGAACGGCTGCGTAACATCGGGCGCAACGCCGCCATCACCGTGATCTTCGTTGGCGTCAACCTGTTGCTCAGTCCGCTCTCGCCATTGGCCACGCATTGGACCGCGGACGCGGGATTCGGCCTGTCTTACTGGCTTGGCCTGTCAGCCCCGGCCCAACTCCTGCTCGGCCTCATCGGACTCGACCTCTTCACCTATTTCGCCCACATCTCGATGCACAAGCTCGGCTGGATGTGGCGCTTCCACCGCGTGCACCATGCCGACCGCTTGGTCGATGTCACCACCGCGTTCCGCGAGCATCCGGGTGAGACGCTATGGCGGATCAGTTGGCACATCGCCGGCGTCGTGGTGTTCGGAACGCCGGCCTGGGTGCTGGTCACCTATCTGACGCTGTCGGCGCTGAATGGCCAGCTCGAGCATGCCAATATCAGGCTGCCCGAGCGCCTCGATCGCCGGCTGCGGCTGCTGTTCGTGACGCCGAACATGCACAAGATGCATCATTCCCGTCACCAGCCAGAGACCGACAGCAACTATTCGAACCTGCTCTCGATCTGGGACCGGCTTGGCGGCACCTACAATCATGGCCCGCGCTTTGCCGAACTGCGCTACGGGCTCGACGGCTTCGATGGCTCCGAGCAGCAATCGTTGCGCGGTCTGCTGAAGATGCCTTTCATGAGCGACTGGGGAGGATCGGCGCCGGATGGCAAGTCCGAACAATCCGCACCGCCGCCCCTCCTGCCGTGGCCGTGACGTGACCCGCAGCGCCGCCGCTCAGGCGGCGTTGCGCAGGCCGGCGAGGAAGGTGTCGACGCTGTGCGACAGCGCGGAGGCGTGATCGCCGAGTTGGCCTGACGTGTCCAGCACATTGCCGGTGAGCGCGCGGGATTGGCCGGCGGCCTCGCTCGCGCCGGCGATATTGGCGGAGACTTCGCCGGTCCCGGACGACGCCTGTTGCACGCTGCGGGCGATCTCGCGCGTCGCCGAGTCCTGCTGTTCGACGGCGGCCGCGATCGCGGTGGCGATGCCCGAGATCTCGCGGATGGTGGTGCTGATGTCGCCGATCGCGCTGACGCAATTGCCGGTGGCGGACTGGATCGCGCCGACTTGGCCGGCGATCTCGTCGGTCGCCTTCGCGGTCTGGCTCGCCAGTTCCTTGACCTCGGAGGCGACCACGGCGAAGCCGCGGCCAGCGTCGCCGGCGCGCGCCGCCTCGATGGTGGCGTTGAGCGCCAACAGATTGGTCTGGCTCGCGATCGCGCTGATCAGGCGCAGCACGTCGCCGATCTTCTCGGCTGACGCGGCGAGGCTCGTCACCATCTCGGTGGTTTCCGCTGCCTTGGCCACAGCGTTGTCGGCGACGCGGCTGGAATGGGTGACCTGGCGGCCGATCTCGGTGATCGAGGACGCCAGCTCCTCGGTCGCCGCCGCGACCGCATTGACGCTGGCCGAGGCTTCCTCCGACGCGGCGGCTGCCGCCGAGGTCCGCTCCGAGGTGCCGTTGACACTCGACGTGATCTCGCCTGCGACGCGCTGCATGTCGCTCGACGACCGCGCGACGGCGCCGACCATATCCTTGACGTCGGACTCGAAGCGGTCGGCCATCTGCCGTTGCAGCGTCCGCCGGTCGGTCTCCGCCTTCACCTTGTCGGCCTCCTGCGCCTCGCGCAGCGACGAGGTCTCGATCATGCTGCGGCGGAACACGTCGACCGCTTTCGCCATCGTGCCGAGCTCGTCGCGGCGCTCGCTGCCGGGAATCGTGACGCTGGTGTCGCCGCTGGAGAGGCGGTTCATCACGGCGGTGATCGCGATCAGCGGCCGTGACAGGCCGCGGCCGAGCAGGAATGCCAGCAATATGGCCGCGGCCAGGATCGCAACCACGCCGAGGACCAGGTTGCGCTGCGCGGTTGCGGCCGCGGCCGCATAGTCGCTGGTGTCCTTGATGATCTCGAGCACGGCGACCGGTTCGCCGGCATAGTTCTTGATCTGGCCGAGATAGAGCTCGACCTCGTGGCCGTCGAGAACGGCGTCGCGCAGCACGGCCGCGCCGTTCATCACGCTCTTGAGCTCGTCCTGGGTCGCCACCACGGTGTCGCCGAAGGTCGAGGACAGCCGCTTGAAGCGCTGGCCGTCGAAGGAATGCACCGCGAGGTCGATGCCGAAGCGCTTCTTGGCGCGGTCGACGAATTCCTTGCCGAAGGCGACGCCGATGTCGACATTGCCCAGCGTCTTGCCGTCGTGCATGACCGGGGTCATGCCGAAGATCGAAAGCGCTTCGCGGGCGGGCTCGACGCCGACGATCGGTTTGCCGGCCTTGATCGATTCCACCACGGTGATGCGCCGGGTGGAGGCGTCGTCGCCGAAGATTTTCGGGGTGTGGACCCGATAGAAGCTCGTCGCCGGGGCCTGCCAGAACGAAATCAGCGGGATGCCCTGCGCCTTGATCGCGGCCCAGGGCGCGGCGAGCAGCTTGCCGAGGCCGTCGCGATCGCCCTTGGCGATGGCATCCTCGACCGGCGGCAAGGCTGCGATCACGGCCGAGACCGCGAGCGCGGCGCGCCCCTCATATTCGATCGCCGCGATCACGCTGTCATATTGCAGCTTGAGCTGCTGATCGAGCGCGAGCCGCGTCAGCGCGCGTTGCTGGCTGATGGAGAAGCCACCGAGGATGGCGCAGGCGATTGCGACAGTCAGGGCAATCGCCAGGATCAGGCGGGCGGCAATCGATCGAAGCGTGAACATGGTACCGTCGGAATTCCAGGGATTTTCGAGTCCGCAAGCTCTCAGAAAAAGCTTAACGACCGGATGTTGTCGCCGACCGCTTCCTCACTCCCTGGCACTACTTTCGTATCACCACTAACGCGTCGTCGGCGGCGCTGTGAGATTGCCCGAGAGGATCGCCTTGCCGGCGTCCTCATACTGGGTGTCGCGGGCCTGGATCTGCTGCGCGATCGCATGCATGTCGCGGAACCGTCGCTCGAACGGATTCTTCGCGAACACCGCAGTCGCGCCCGACATGTGATAGGCGATGTCGACCACCGAGGCCGACTGGTGGATGGTCCAGGTCGAGGCGATGCGGATCGCGACCCGATGCGCTTCGCTGATCGCTTCACCGCGCGACAGATCGCGCCAGACGTCGTTGGCGGTCGCGTACAGATAGGCGCGCGCGGCGCGCAGGCTCGCCTCGGTGCGGCCGATCTGGCCCTGCACCGCATTGTTGTCGCGCATCGCCTTCAATCCTTGCGGGGTCTTGCCGCGCGCGAGTTCGGTCGCCGCATCGAGCATGGCGCGCGCAACGCCGAGCGAGGTCGCGGCGAAGCCCATGCTGAACACCATGTTGGTGGTGAGCTTGTAGAGCGGTCCCGTTTCGCGGCATGCTGTGGGATCGTCGCGCAACGCGGCGAATTTCTCCGGGATGAAGAGGTTGTCGACCGAATAGGAATCGGTGCCGGTGCCTCTCAGGCCGATCACGTCCCAGACGTCATACATCGTGGCTTGCGACATCGGGAACAGGATGGTGCGGATCTCCGGCGAACCGTCAGCCTTGTTGCGCGGTGAGCCGTCGGCTTCGACGACCCGGACGTGGGCGCCGAGCCAGCTCGCCTGCCGCGAGCCCGAGGCAAAATCCCAGCGCGCGCTGGCGCGGTAGCCGCCGGGCTCGGCGCGAACCTCGTGGCCGATCGCGCCCCAGGCCAGGATGCCGGGCGCAGTGTTGAAGATCTCGTCGGCGGCTTCAGGATCGAGATAGGCCGCGGTCATCGCGCAGACGCTGCATTGGCCGAGGCACCATGCGGTCGACGCGTCGGCCTTGGCGATCTCCTCCTGCATCTGCATGAATTCGTCGAGCGTCGCCTCGGCGCCGCCAAAACGCTTCGGCAGCAGCGCCCGGTACAATCCGTTCTCGACCAGGGCTGAGGTCACGGAAGGCGTCAGCCGCCGCGTTCGTTCGATGTCGTCGGCTTCGCTCATGATCAGCGGCGCCAGTGCGCGCGCCCGCTCGACAAGGTCAAACCCCTGCGGCTTGTTCATGCGTTTCCTCGGCCCCTTCGGTCGTTCTTGTTGGGCGCGTCAGGTGATGGTGACGCATCCGGCCGGGGAGGGCAAGGTAGCATGGTGTGTCCGCAGATCAGCTATCCGCTGTTGGTGCCGATGCGTGACGGATCGACGGACGCGCTTACGCGGCGGCGCGGCCGAGATCGAGCGAGGGCTGGCGCCTGGTCGGAAAGCTCAGCGCCACCGCGACCGCGGCGAGGCCGATCGCGAAGGAACCGGCGTGCAGCCACGTATAGCCGTGGAACGTGTCGTACACATAGCCGCCGGCCCACGGCCCGAGCGCCATGCCAAGGCTCGCGAACGCCGACACCGCACCGAACACCGTGCCCATGATGCGCGCGCCGAAGAACTCGCGCACCAGCACCGCGTACAGCGGCATCACGCCGCCATAGGCGAGGCCGAACACGACCGACAGTGCATAGAACTCGCCGAGCCGCGCCACCGCGAGATAGGTCGCGATCGACAGCGCCTGCACCAGGAGGCCGCCGACCAGCACCGGCTTGGCGCCAAGCCGG
>NZ_DDOP01000019.1:37797-38387 GCF_002341725.1 Bradyrhizobium sp. UBA2491 | reverse complement strand
CCGGCTTGGCGCCAAGCCGGTCTGCGAGCACGCCGAGCAGCAGCCGCCCGCCGAGCCCTGAGAAGCCGGCGAGGCTATAGACTGTGACCGCAGTGAGCGGCGCGATGCCACACACCATGGCGTAGGACACCATGTGGAAGATCGGTCCGGAATGCGCCGCGCAGCAGGCGAAATGCGCCAGCGCCAGCGTGATGAATTGCGGCGTGCGCAGCGCCTGGGCTGCGGTCCATTCCGCTTGCGGCGCATCCGTGGCTGCGGTGTTGGCGACTGCCGATACCTGCGGCGCGGCGCGCACCAGGAACGCGGCGGGGATCAACAGCGCCCACGCGGCGATGCCGATCACCAGCATCGCGAAGCGCCAGTCATAGGCGGTGATCAGCCAGCTTGCCGATGGCGCGACCGTCAGCGGCGATACGCCCATGCCGGCCGACACCAGTGCGACCGCGAGGCTGCGATGCTTGTCGATCCAGGCGCTGGCAAGCGCCATCATCGGCGCATAGAAGCTGCCGGCGGCGATCCCGATCAGCACGCCGAAGCAGAGCTGGAATTGCCACAGGCTCTGCGCCTGGCTCGCCGTCACCAGGCCGAGG
>NZ_DDOP01000019.1:0-37561 GCF_002341725.1 Bradyrhizobium sp. UBA2491 | reverse complement strand
GCCGAAGCGGTCGGACAGCGCGCCCCAGGCGAACGCCGCAAAGCCCATGCAGAGGAAATCCAGCGTCGCCGCCGCCGAGATGCCGGCGCGCGACCAGCCCATCGCATCCGAGATCGGTTGCAGGAACACGGCGAGCGACAGCATCGTGCCGAAGCCGACGCAGGTCATCAGCGCGCCCGCGCCGACGACGACCCAGCCATAGTCAAAGCGCGCGGCCTTGCTCATGCGTTTCCCCGTTGCGCGGTGTTGCTGTTGTTGGTCCGCGCTTGCGGCGATGGTGGCGCATCCGTCCGCGGTCGGCAAGCTAGAGCGTTTTCGAGCGAAGTGGATACCGGTTCGCGTGAAGAAAACGCGTCAAGTCAAGAACCTGGAGCCCCGTTCCGATTCTATCGGAACGGGAAAGGCTCTAGCTAGCCGCACTCCCAGGCGCGCCCGATCGGTGTCCAGACCCAGCACGGGCCGTAGCTGCCGCCATTGTAGCGGCCTCCGCCATGGAATCCGGGGCGGCCGAAGTAGTGCCAGTCCCCGCCATACCAATATTGCGGCGAATAGTCCGGGTAGCCGCGCGCGGCACCGCGCGGGCCGAGCACCGGAATGGTCGGATTGGGCGGCTGGCGGTAGCCGGGCAGGAAGCCGTAGCCATGCCAGCGCGTGCTGCCGTGGCGCTTTTTCGAGGAGGCAGCCGAGCTCAGGTCCGGCTGCAACAATGCGAGGATGACGATCGAGAACGACAGGATGCGCAACATGATCCGAATTTAGCCCGCACGCGGGGTGATGGCGATTCAAATCATGGTGCGTTTTGTTGCTGGGACAATAACGGGCAACGCCGGCGCGGTCGGCTCAGCTGTCCACCTTGAGCGCGGCGATGAAGGCTTCCTGCGGGATGTCGACCTTGCCGAACTGCCGCATCTTCTTCTTGCCTTCCTTCTGCTTCTCCAGAAGCTTGCGCTTGCGCGTGATGTCGCCGCCGTAGCACTTCGCGGTGACGTCCTTGCGCAGCGCGCGGACGGTTTCTCGCGCGATCACCTTGCCGCCGATCGCCGCCTGGATCGGGATCTGGAACATGTGCGGCGGGATCAGCTCCTTCATCTTCTCGACCATGGCGCGGCCGCGGCCCTCGGCGCGGGTGCGATGCACCAGCATCGACAGCGCGTCGACCGGCTCGGCGTTGACCAGGATCTGCATCTTGACCAGATCGGCCGGCTTGTAGTCGGTCAGATGATAGTCGAACGAGGCGTAGCCCTTGGAGACCGACTTCAGCCGGTCGTAGAAGTCGAACACCACCTCGTTGAGCGGCAGATCGTACTTCACCATCGCGCGCGAGCCGACATAGGTCAGCTCCTTCTGCGAGCCGCGGCGGTCCTGGCACAGCTTCAGCACGCTGCCGAGATATTCGTCCGGGGTCAGGATGGTCGCCTCGATCCACGGCTCCTGGATCTCGGCGATCTTGACCACGTCGGGCATGTCGACCGGATTGTGGATCTCGAGCTCGGTGCCGTCGGTCAGCTTCATGTGGTAGATGACGCTCGGCGCGGTCGCGATCAGATTGAGATCGAATTCGCGCGACAGCCGCTCCTGGATGATCTCGAGGTGCAACAGGCCGAGGAAGCCGCAGCGGAAGCCGAAGCCGAGCGCGGCCGAGGTCTCCATCTCGAAGGAGAAGCTGGCGTCGTTCAGGCGTAGCTTGCCCATCGCCGCGCGCAGCGTCTCGAAGTCGTCGGCGTCGACCGGGAACAGTCCGCAGAACACGACTGGAATGGCGGGTTTGAAGCCCGGCAGCATTTCGGTGACCGGCTTCCGGTCGTCGGTGATGGTGTCGCCCACGCGCGTGTCGGCGACTTCCTTGATCGCCGCGGTGATGAAGCCGATCTCGCCGGGGCCGAGCTCCTCGACCTGCTGCATCTTCGGCGTGAAGAAGCCGACGCGCTCGACGTCGTAGGCGGCACCGGTGCCCATCATGCGGATGCGGCTACCCTTCTTCATGGTGCCGTCAACGACGCGGATCAGCACCACCACGCCGAGATAGACGTCGTACCAGCTGTCGACCAGCAGCGCCTTGAGCGTCGCGTCGCGGTCGCCCTGCGGCGGCGGCAGGCGGGTGACGATCGCCTCCAGCACGTCGGGCACGCCGACACCGGTCTTGGCCGAGATCATCACAGCATCCGAGGCGTCGATGCCGATCACGTCCTCGATCTGCTGCTTGACCTTCTCCGGCTCGGCCGCGGGCAGGTCGACCTTGTTCAGGACCGGCACGATCTCGTGATTGTTGTCGAGTGCCTGATAGACGTTGGCCAAGGTCTGCGCCTCGACGCCTTGGCTGGCGTCGACCACCAGCAGGGAACCCTCGCAGGCCGCCAGCGACCGCGACACCTCGTAGGCGAAGTCGACATGGCCGGGCGTGTCCATCAGGTTGAAGATGTAATCCTTGCCGTCCTTGGCACGGTAGTTCAGCCGGACGGTCTGCGCCTTGATGGTGATGCCGCGCTCGCGCTCGATATCCATCGAATCGAGCACCTGCTCCTTGCCCGCCATTTCGCGATCCGACAGGCCGCCCGTCATCTGGATCAGGCGGTCGGCAAGGGTCGATTTGCCATGGTCGATATGGGCGACGATGGAGAAGTTGCGGATGTTGGAAATCGGGGCAGTTGTCATGGGGCGCGGGATAGCATCCGCACCCCCGCGCGGGCAACCATATTGCGGTATTTTGCAGGGGTGTGACGGCGAATCACGGGGGTCTTTCCGGTCGGGTTGCAATGATCGATTTTCGGGCATGTTTCTGCTAGGTCTTTCGGCCCGAAAACCCTGGACCTGACGATGCGCTGGACCTTGCTCGCTGCCGGATTGCTCGCCGTGCTGTTGGTCGCGCCGGCGGCCGCCGAGAAGCGCGTTGCGCTGGTCGTCGGCAATTCCACCTATCAGAACGTGTCGCGGCTACAGAATCCGAAGAGCGATGCAGAGCTCGTGGCCGACACGCTGCAACGGCTGGGGTTCGCGCTGGTCGGCGGACGGGCCCAGGTCGATCTCGACAAGGCCGGCTTCGACACCGCGATCCAGCGCTTCGGCAGCCAGCTGATCGGCGCCGACGTCGCGCTGTTCTATTACGCCGGCCACGGCATCCAGGTGCGCGGCACCAATTATCTGGTGCCGGTGTCGGCCAACCCCACGCGCGAGGCCGATGTCGATTTCCAGATGGTCGATGTCAGCCTGGTGCTGCGGCAGATGGAAGGGGCGGGCACGCGGCTCAACATCGTCATCCTCGATGCCTGCCGGAACAATCCGTTCGGCGGGCGCGGCCTGCGCGCCGCCGATGGCGGCCTTGCGCAGATCCGCGCGCCGGAGGGCACGCTGCTGTCCTACGCGACCCAGCCCGGCAACGTCGCGCTGGACGGCGATGACGGCCACAGCCCCTACACCCGCGCGCTGGTCGACACCATGCAGAAGCCCGGGCTCGACGTGCTGCAAGCCTTCAATCAGGTCGGTCTGGTGGTCAAACGCGCCACCGGCAGCGCGCAGCAGCCGTGGGTCTCGACCTCGCCGATCGACGGCTCGTTCTATTTTGCCGGCAACGCGCCGGCCGCAACAAACCAGGTCGCAACAAACCAGGTCGCGACCGCCGATCCGCCGGCGACGGTGATCCCGCCGCAGCAAAGCCTGCCTGCATCGGCGCCGCCGGCAGCGCGCACCCAATCGGACTTCATCATCCCGGACTCCGACAGCCGCCTGCTGTCGGACGCCGATCTCAAGGCGCTCAGCAAGGACGAGCTGCGGATCGCCCGCAACGAAATCTTCGCGCGGCGCGGGCGCTACTTCAATGCGCCCGACCTGACCGCGCGCTTCAGCAAGTTCGCCTGGTACGTACCCCGCTCATGGGACCCGCCGCTCAACGCTGTCGAGAGCGCGAATGTCGCGCTGATCGATCGTTTCGAGCTCGGCACGGGAGCGGCGCCGGGCGGCTTCATCTTCCCGGATTCCGATCGCCGTCTGCTGACGCCGGCCGATTTGCGCCGGCTGTCGCGGGACGAGTTGCGGATCGCGCGCAACGAGATCTTTGCCCGCAGGGGCCGCTATTTCGATTCCGCCGATCTCAAGGCGTATTTTTCGCGCTTCCCCTGGTATGCGCCGAACAGCTGGAATCCGAAGCTGAACGCGATCGAGGAGGCCAATGTCGCGCTGATCGATCAGACCGGGAAGCGCTGAATGGCCGGGCGAGGGACAGCTTGCATCATTGCATTGCTCGCGCTGATGCCACCGCTCGCGCAAGCCGAAACGCGCTCCGAACTGCTCGACCGCCTGGTGCGCGCCTATCCCGATGCGCTGTCCGGCCACGACGACACGTCGATCACCTGGCGCGACGGCACGGTGATGCCGGTCGATGACGGCGTCTCCGACAAGCCGTTCGACCAGATGCTGCGCAATGCGTCGATCCTCGACCAGATGCGGCTAACTTATCCGACCGGGCCGTCGGCACCGCCGGCCCCCAACGTTGATCCCGGCCGTTTCCGCAACGAAGCCTTCTTCAGGAAGATGTACGGCGACTGCAATACCGGCGAGGTCAAAAGGAACCTGGTGACGATCACCTGGCTGCCGAAATCCTGGGGCAAGCCGGTCCAGGTGACACGGGTCAACGGCGTCGCCGAGCGTCTCAAGCAGGTCTCCGCCGAGATCGACGCACTCGATCCGGCGCTGCGTGCAGCGGCTTTTCCGATCGCAGGTGTGCTGTCATGTCGCGCCGTCGCCGATACCGGCCGGATGAGCATGCATGGCTATGCCGCCGCGATCGACCTCAACCTGAAGGTCTCGGATTACTGGCTATGGGCAGCCAAGGGAGACGGCAAGGCCAAGACCATCCCTTACAAGAACCGGATGCCGCGAGAGATCGTCGATATCTTCGAGCGCCATGGATTCATCTGGGGCGGCAAATGGTATCACTACGATACCATGCACTTCGAATACCGGCCGGAGCTGCTCGGAAAGTGAATCGGAAGCCGAATCCGTCGGCTGGAGGCGTTCTCACGCCAAGCTGATTTCACTGGCCACAAAAACGCGCTAAAGCGCGGCGTAGTCCAAACGAGCTATCTCTGCGCTCCCGCTTCCACTCGGGCATGATCCACCCGGAAATCCGCTTGCCACTTTTCCGGGGCATGCCTCAGGCACAGGCCATGTCGACCGTCTCCATTCTTCCCGCCGCACGGCGCACGAGCCGCAAGCTGACGATTCGCCGGATCGCCGCATGGATCGCCTCGCGCGCCACCGATCCCAGGACCAGCCTGTGGTTCGTGATCGGCTTCGCGCTGGTCCACGCGTTTCTCTGGACGCTCATCCTGGTCAAGCTGAAGGCCGCGCAGGACGTCCACATGGATGTCGCGGAAGCCTATGCCTGGGGCCAGCGCTTCCTGCTCGGCTACGGCAAGCATCCGCCGCTGTCGGGCTGGATCGCAGGCGTCTGGTTCAGGATCTTCCCCGTGACCAACTGGTCGACCTATGCGCTCGCGATGGCCACCGTCAGCTTCGCGCTGGTGGTGTGCTGGCTGATCGCGCTGCGTGTCGTCGATCGCCGTCGCGCGTTCTTCATGGTGGTGATGCTCGCGCTCTACCCGATCTTCAATTTCAAGGGCTTCAAGTACAACGCCGACCTCGCCCAGCTGCTGCCGCTGCCGCTGCTGGTGCTGGCCTATCTGAACGCGTTCGAGAAGCGCAGCTTCAAATCAGGTCTGTGGCTCGGCTTCGCCGGCATGCTGGCGCTGATGACCAAGTACTGGGTGGTGACGGTGATCGGCGCCATCGGGCTTGCCGCGCTGATCCATCCGCAGCGCGCCCAGTTCCTGCGCTCGCCGGCGCCATGGGTTGCGATCGGCACGATGATCGTGGCGATGATTCCGCATCTGGTGTGGCTGGAGGAGGTGAACTTCGTGCCGTTCACCTATGCCGGCGACGTCTATGCGCTGTCGAGCCGCGCGCTCAACGTGCAGCTCGTGATCGGCTACATCTTGCACAATGCCGGGCTGCTCGCGATTCCCGTTGCGCTTGGCTTTGTCGCGCTGCTGCTGGGGGCGGTGCCGTGGCGGCCGTCGGACGTGCTGGCGCGCATCTGGTCGCGCGGACCCAATCCGGCCGTCAACCTGCCGCAGGCGCTCAACGTCTGGATCATCCAGTCGATCGTCGCGATCGGGCCGCCGCTCGGCGCGCTGGCGTTCACCGTCTACATCAAGACCGATTGGGGCATCCCGCTGTTCTTCCTGGTGCCGCTGGCGCTGGTCGCGATCCCCGCGCTGCGCTTCCCGCGCATGGCGCTGTTCTCGATCACGGCGGTCTGGTTGGTGGCCACGATCGCCACGCTGATCGCCGCGCCCAGCATCGCCACGCAGGAGATGGCGTCGAGCCACAATGGCGCCGCGACCTACGCGGCGCGCTCCGAGCTCGCCCGCGAGCTCACCCAGACCTGGCAGGACAGATTCCATTCACGCTGGGCCGTGGTGATTGCGCGTTCCGACATCGGCGAGCCGATGACGTTCTACAGTCCGGATCATCCGGCGTCGCTGGTGCCGGGCGAAGCGTGGACCTCCGGTCTGACCTCGCTCGATGAAGCCAGGCGTCTCGGTTTCATCGGCATCTGCGACACCACCGATCCGGTGTTCCTGAAGCCATGCGAGGCGTGGATGGCGGAGAATGCCAAGGATGCCGAGCCGCTGGTGATGACCACCATGCGCTTCTTCAACGGTCATCCCGGGCCGTCGACCGCCTGGAAAGTCTATCTGGTGCCGCCGGCGAAGTAGCGCCCGCTCAGAGTCCGCGAACGCCTCGTCATTGCGAGGAGCGATAGCGACGAAGCCTGTCATCGGGCGCGCGTTCGCGCGACCCGTTGGCTCGCAATGACGGGATGGATAGATTGGCGGCCTTACAGGGGAGGCCGCGCTTACGTGCCTTCCTCGTTGAACTTGCTGGCGACGAGTTCGGCGATGGCGTCGAGCGCTTGCTGCGCCTCGGCGCCCTTGGCGGAGACCACGACCGTGGTGCCGGGGCCGGCGGCCAGCATCATCAGGCCCATGATCGAGGTGCCGCCGACGGTCTCGCCGCCGCGCGTGACCCAGACCTCGGCATTGAAGCGTTCGACCAACTGGACGAACTTGGCCGATGCCCGCGCATGCAGGCCGCGCTTGTTGACGATCAGCAGTTCGCGGGACATGGCGCCCGCTGGCACGCCCGGGCCGGCCTGGTTATCGCCCGAGGCCCCGTCGCTCATTTGCCTGCGAGCACGCGGCTGGCGATGGTGACGTATTTGCGTCCGGCTTCCTGGGCCATCGCGATCGCGTCCGGCAGCGAACGCTCCTCGCGGACCTTGGCGAGCTTGACCAGCATGGGAAGATTGATCCCCGCGAGCACTTCCACCTTCGGACGGCTCATGCAGGAGATCGCAAGGTTCGACGGCGTGCCGCCAAACATGTCGGTGAGGATCGCAACGCCGTCGCCGCTATCGACGCGATTCACCGCCTCGATGATGTCGCTTCGACAGAGATCGGAATCGTCCTCGGCACCGATCGTAATTGCCTCAATTTGTTTCTGCGGACCCATTACGTGTTCGAGCGCCGCCCTGAACTCGTCGGCAAGGCGCCCATGGGTCACCAGCACTAGACCAATCATCGGAAACTCCTCGCGGGCGCCCTTTGGTGCACCGCACGAACGCGCCACTTTGACCATCCAGAGGCCCTGCGCAAGAGGGCATCTTGGCTAGTCTCCCGGTTCCTGGCGGTAGAGAGGGGAGGCTGCGCCGGCAAAATCCGGCGCGATTGTGGATGTGATATGGTTACCAATTCCCTCCCGGCAATTGGCCGCAAGATTACGGGACCATGAACTTTCGGTTGTCGTCAGCGCTGCGACAACTAGCGGCAGGGGTAGGAAGCCGGCGGCGACGGGTAATCGCGGTAACAAAACACCATTGAGGCGAGACTTGAGCGCCTCCGGCGGCGGCAGCCGCTCGGCATCGTCGGCGGCAAGGTCGACGATCAACCCGACCATGGCCTCGCTGGCGAACGGGCAGTGGCGGATTCCGAGGCCCCGGATCTCGATCAGACCGGCCAATTGGGGCGCCGGACGAACCCACAATTGTTCACCGGCTGTGTCGAGATGGACACGGTCATCCCCCACCAAAATGGCCGGCGGAAGCGCGCCGGTGCGCCCGGCGAGAATCAGATCGAAGGCGAGACGGGACTTGCCGGCGCCGGACGGGCCGCGGATCAGCACCGCACGCTCGCCGACGAGAACGGCGGATGCGTGCACGCTTGAATTGTCGCTCATAGTGTTGGCAGCCTGACCACGAAGCGTGCGCCGGCGACGGTCGGCTTGCCGTCGTCATCCGCCGGACCGGTGCGGTTCTCGGCCCAGATGCGCCCGCCATGCGCTTCGATGATCTGCTTGGAGATCGAAAGCCCGAGGCCGGAGTTCTGGCCAAAGCCTTGATGCGGCCGGTCGGTGTAGAAGCGCTCGAAGATCCGCTCCAGCGCGTCCTCGCCGATGCCGGGCCCGTCATCATCGACCACGATCTCGACCTCGCCGCGCGTGCGGCGGCAGACGATGCGCACCTTGTCGCCCGGCTTGGAGAACGATTGCGCGTTCGACAGCAGGTTCGAGATCACCTGGCCGAGTCGGGAATCATGGCCGGGCACCGAGAACGGATCGTTCGGTCCGCGACCCTCGAAGCGGGCCTCGACGGCAACGTCGTGGCCGAGCCTGGTCTCGTTGGCGACGCCGGTCAGCGTGGTCAACAGCCGCCGCAGATCGACCGGCGCCATGTCTTGCCGCTGCAACTCGGCATCGAGCCGGCTGGCGTCGGAGATGTCGGAGATCAGGCGGTCGAGCCGCCTGACGTCATGCTCGATCACCGCGAGCAGCCGGGCGCGGCTGTTCTCGTTGCGCGCCAATGGCAGCGTCTCGACCGCGGAGCGCAGCGAGGTCAGCGGGTTCTTCAGTTCATGCGCGACATCGGCGGCGAACATCTCGATCGCCTCGATGCGGCTGTAGAGCGCGTTGGTCATGTCGCGCAACGCGCCCGAGAGATGGCCGATCTCGTCGCGGCGCCCGGTGAAGTCGGGAATCTCGACGCGGGTCTGGATGCGGTGGCGGACGCGTTCGGCGCCGTCGGCGAGCCGCCGCACCGGGCCTGCGATCGTGCTCGCCAGCAGCAGTGACAGCATGATCATGACCGCGGACGCGACGCCGCCGATCTTGAGGATGGCGAGGCGCTCGGACATCACCAGCTGGTCGATGTCGTCGCCCTGGGTGGTCAGCATCAATGCGCCGCGCACCGCACGGAAGTGCTGCACCGGAACGGCGACCGACACGATGATCGCGCCGCGCTCCGTGACGCGCACCATGCTGCTGTTGAGGCCCTCGAGCGATTGCGCGACTTCGGAATAGCCCTTGCCGCCTTCGGGACCGAGCTCGCGGTAGATCGGCAGGTCGCCGCGGTTGAGCCAGGTCTTGATCGTGGCCTTGGTCTTCTCATAGAGCGACGGCTTCTCCGACGGCGGCGGCAGCTCCATGCGCAGCACGTCGCCGCGCGCGAACAAATTGCGGCTGTCGAGGATCAGGCCGCCATCGCGGTCGAAGATGCGGGCGCGCGTCTTGGTCGGCGCGATCAGGCGACGCAGGATCGGCGCGACCCGCTCGGGATTGATCGGGAAATCGGCCGATTCATCCGGCTGGCCAAAACTCTCGCCGGGCTTCAGGTCGAGCAGCCGGTCGGGATCGATGGTGACGGTGTTGCCTTCGACGGTCGCGGAGGCGGCGATCGCCTCCGAGATGATCTCGGCATAGACCATCATGCTCTGGGTGCGCGCCTCGATCAGGCCGGCGCGGAATTGCGACAGATAGAGGATGCTGGCGACCAAGGCGACGAGGCCGGCCAGGTTGAGCGAGACGATGCGGCGCGTCAGGCTCGAGAACGACAATGCGAAGAAGAACTGGCCGGCGCGGCGCAGCCAGCCGAGCGGGCGGCGCCAGCCCTTGTCCCGCGCCACCTCGTCGGCCACGGCTTCCTGATCGAGGAGCAGTGACGCGTCCTCGGTATTCAGTCCCTGCTCGAGCTGCGTTCGATCAAGCACAGGCGAAAGCTGCCGGTTGGTTTGGATGTCGTCCCGCGAAGCAGGCGGTGGCCCAAGCTTACCCCAGCCGTGCGGGCCCTGTCAGTTAACAAGCCGCCCGGGAGGCGCAGATCAGGCTTCCTTGAAGCGATAGCCGACGCCGTACAGCGTCTCGATCATCTCGAAGTCGTCGTCGACCACCTTGAACTTCTTGCGCAGCCGCTTGATGTGGCTGTCGATGGTGCGGTCGTCGACATAGACCTGGTCGTCATAGGCCGCGTCCATCAGCGCGTTGCGGCTCTTCACCACGCCGGGGCGGGTGGCGAGCGCCTGTAGGATCAGGAATTCGGTCACGGTCAGGGTCACCGGCTCGTTCTTCCAGGTGCAGGTGTGGCGCTCCGGGTCCATGCGCAGCAAGCCGCGATCGAGCGCGCGCGCGTCCGGCTCCTTCGGCGCGGCGGCCGGGTCCTTCGGCTGGCCGCGGCGGAGCACGGCCTTGACGCGTTCGACCAGCAGGCGCTGCGAGAACGGCTTGCGGATGAAATCGTCGGCGCCCATTTTCAGACCGAACAATTCGTCGATCTCTTCATCCTTCGAGGTCAGGAAGATCACCGGCAGGTCCGACTTCTGGCGCAGCCGGCGCAGCGTCTCCATGCCGTCCATGCGCGGCATCTTGATATCGAGGATCGCGAGATCGGGCGGCGACGTGCGAAATCCATCCAGCGCCGACGCACCATCCGTGTAGGTCATGATGCGATAGCCTTCGGCTTCGAGCGCGATCGACACCGAAGTGAGAATGTTGCGGTCGTCGTCGACCAAGGCGATTGTGGGCATGAGCTGCTTTCACAATGAGAGTGGCTTAAACGGCGGGCACTTTGGCGACGCGCCGTGGAAATGGGCTTCGAACGCGGTCAACGAGCAATGCAAGCTGGGCTGAAGTGTGACCGAGTTCCGCAAAAAATACGTTTCTGCGACCCACGCGATGGACCCCATATACCACCCTGAGACCATGAAAACAGGCCCTTTTTTCGTCTGGAACCGGCCCATTTCGCCCTCAAAATGACCCGATAGGCCCATGCAACCGACCGCCGACTTCGACCCCGCCCGCCTTGCCCGATCGCTGCTCCGCCGCAGCCGCCAGGGTGCGCTCGCCACGCTGATGGCCGGTTCGGGCGATCCGTATTGCTCCCTGGTCAACCTGGCCAGCCACCCCGATGGCTCCCCGATCCTGCTGATTTCGCGGCTGGCGCTGCACACCAGGAACATCCTGGCCGACGCCAGGGTGTCGCTGATGCTGGACGAGCGCGCCGAGGGCGACCCGCTGGAGGGCGCCCGGATCATGCTCGGCGGCCAGGCGGAGGAGGTCACGGAGGCAGAGCGGGAGCTGGTCCGCCGGCGCTACCTTGCTGCCCAGCCGTCGGCGGAAGCCTTTGTAGAATTTAAGGATTTTTCGTTCTTCGTGATCCGGCCGCACGGCGCCCATCTGGTCGCCGGGTTCGGCCGCATCGTCGACCTGACGACGGCGCAGTTGCTGACCGATCTCTCTGGCGCCGAAGCGCTGCTGGAGGCCGAGGGTGGCGCGGTGGCACATATGAATGAGGATCACCGCGACGCCATGAATCTCTACGCCACCCGCCTGCTCGGCGCGGAAAGCGCCGATTGGCTCTGCACCGGTTGCGATCCGGAGGGCATGGACCTGCAAGCCGGCCGGGACACGCTGCGGCTCACCTTCCCCGATCGTGTCAGCAACGGCACCGAGTTGCGCAAGATGCTGGTCCGGCTCGCCGGCGAGGCGCGCGCCAAGGTCTAGGCGCCTTCGACGAGGCATCGTGTCGCACGACCGCCGCGCTCGGTTGCCGGTGCCGGGATTGCTCTGCTTCTGACAGCGCGATCATTTGGTGTGTGCGCGTCATCGCTGAGTGGGCCTGAGGCGCGTGCCAGCATTTCCGGCACTGCTGCAAAGGAGAAGCGCCGGGATTGCGATCTCCGAACAATGGTGATGTGCGGGTGGTGGTTTGATTGCGTTATCATCGATTGTCAGGACAGCGATCATCTCGCCTGCGAACGCGCGTGGGCGTCGCGGAACATTCGCCGTCGCCGCGCATTGAAGCTGCCCGATAGCGGACGAGATGCTCGCACAGCAATGCCACATCAACTCGCGGCGGCTTATCTCAACGACACATCTTCAACGCGAAATGCATACCCGGCATTCTGCGCCTTGCGGAGCAGGGGCGCGCGTCGATCGCTGGCACTCTTTGTGCATTGCAAAGCCTTGTTCGCAGCGGGAAAGACGGCGAAACGCCGTCCGACCGTGGGGAAAACAATGCGAAAACGAAACCAAAGCGAAAGCGTTTCGCGCTGCGGTATTTGCGCCCGATGACGGACACGTCTTGGAATAAACCAAAAGCCGACCGACTGGCTTGGCAAGCCCGGCGATCCCCACTATTAGGTCGCCGGACCGGGGCCGAGAGGCTATATTCCGACGACGGTCATCACCGCGACGGGGCGCGACTAGCGACATTCGCGCGAACAAGGATACGCGGGTTCGAGGAGGTTCTTCGTGCAAGAGACGGGCGTGCATAGCGGTGCCTTTGGCGCCGACAAATTCGGCTTAAAAAATCTCAAGGGCGTGCATTGGAACTACGGTGCGCCGCAGCTCTATGAGCATGCGCTGCGCAACGGTGAAGCGGTGCTGTCGGCCGATGGCGCGTTGTGCGCTGACACCGGCGAGTTCACCGGTCGCAGCCCGAAGGACAAGTTCACGGTCCGCGACGGCCTGACCGACAAGAGCATGTGGTGGGCCGGCAACCAGTCGATCACCTCGGAGCAGTTCGCGACGCTCCATGCCGACTTCCTCAAGCATGCCGAAGGCATGACGCTGTTCGCGCAGGACCTCTATGGCGGCGCCGATCCGACGCATCGCATCAAGACGCGCGTCTTCACCGAGCTGGCCTGGCACTCGCTGTTCATCCGCACGCTGCTCATTCACCCCGAGACCTCGGAGCTCGCGGGCTTCGTGCCGGAGCTCACGATCATCGATCTGCCGAGCTTCCGCGCCGATCCGAAACGCCACGGCTGCAAGTCGGAGAACGTCGTCGCGATCGATTTCGCCCGCAAGATCGTCCTGATCGGCGGGTCTTATTATGCCGGCGAAATGAAGAAGAGCGTGTTCACCACGCTGAACTTCTACCTGCCCGAGAAGGGCGTGATGCCGATGCACTGCTCGGCCAATGTCGGCCCCGACGGCGACACCGCGATCTTCTTCGGCCTGTCCGGCACCGGCAAGACCACGCTCTCCGCCGATCCGAAGCGCACGCTGATCGGCGATGACGAACACGGCTGGAGCGCGGACGGCGTCTTCAATTTCGAAGGCGGCTGCTACGCCAAGTGCATCAAGCTGTCGGGCGAAGCCGAACCGGAGATCTATGCCGCCAGCAAGCGCTTCGGCGCGGTGCTGGAGAACGTCGTGCTCGGCGCCAATGACCGCGTGCCGGATTTCGACGACGGCTCGAAGACCGAGAACACCCGCTCGGCCTATCCGCTCGATTTCATCCCGAACGCCTCGCGCACCGGCCGCGCGCCGCATCCGAAGAACGTGGTGATGCTCGCCGCCGACGCCTTCGGCGTGATGCCGCCGATCGCCAAGCTGACGCCGGCGCAAGCGATGTATCACTTCCTGTCCGGCTACACCGCGAAGGTCGCGGGCACCGAGCGTGGTCTCGGCAACGAGCCGCAGCCGGAATTCTCGACCTGCTTCGGCTCGCCGTTCCTGCCGCGCGATCCGTCGGTTTACGGCAATCTGCTGCGCGAGCTGATCGCCAAGCACAATGTCGATTGCTGGCTGGTCAACACCGGCTGGACCGGCGGCAAGTACGGCACCGGCCGCCGCATGCCGATCAAGGTGACGCGCGCGCTGCTGACCGCGGCGCTGAACGGCTCGCTCCGCAACGCCGACTTCCGCACCGACAAGTATTTCGGCTTCGCGGTGCCGACCTCGCTGCCGGGCGTCGAACCGCACATCCTCGATCCGATCAAGACCTGGGCCGACAAGGCCGAGTTCGACAAGACCGCGCGTGCGCTGGTCGGCATGTTCCAGAAGAACTTCGCCAAGTTCGAAGCGCAGGTCGACGCCGACGTCCGCGCCGCCGCGCCGGAAGTGAAGCTGGCCGCGGAGTAGGCTGCGCAAGCGTTACGCGATTGCAAAAGGCGGCCCTGGTGGCCGCCTTTTTTTGCTTCCCGCAAGAAAGCACATGCTGTGCGACCGTCACCCTGAGGAGCCGCGTGAGCGGCGTCTCGAAGGGCGACAGCCCCACTGTGGCCGTACATCCTTCGAGACGCGCTACGCGCTCCTCAGGATGACGGGCAGAGAGCTGTGTGCGCTCGGCCGCTGCTACTCCCCCATCTCCGGCAGCACGGCATTGCTCGGCGTCTGCCGGTCGGTGATCTGCAAGCCGAACAGGCTGCCGATCAATTCGACCGCGACGCGCGCGGTGCGGCCGCGTTCGTCGAGGAACGGATTGAGCTCGACGATATCGAGCGAGCGCACCAATCCTGAATCGTGCAGCAGCTCCATGATGAGATGCGCTTCGCGATAGGTCGCGCCGCCGGGCACCGTGGTGCCGACACCGGGCGCGATGTCGGGATCGAGGAAGTCGACATCGAACGAGACATGCAGCACGCCGTTCTTGGCCTTGACGCGTTCGATGACGCGGCGGGTCAGCACCGCGACGCCGAACTCGTCGATCTGGCGCATGTCCGCGATCGAGACGTTGCGTTGCCGCAGCAGCTTGCGCTCCAGCGGGTCGACCGACCGGGTGCCGATCAGCGCGAGCTGGTCGGATGGGATCGAGGCGCGCGGCAATCCGCCGAGCAGATCGTCCAGGCCGTCCTCGCCGCACAGGAAGGCCGCCGACATGCCGTGCATGTTGCCGGTGATGGTGGTCGCCGGCGTGTTGTAGTCGGCATGCGCATCGACCCACAGCGCGAACAGCGGCCGGCCCTTCTCCTGCCAGTAGCGCGCGACGCCGTTGATCGATCCCATCGACAGCGAATGGTCGCCGCCCATGAAGATCGGGATCGCGCCGGAATGCGCCAGCCAGTAGGCGCGCTCGGACAGCGCGCGGGTCCAGGTCTTCACCTCGTCGTAGAAGCGGGTGTTGGCCGGCACCGGGCCGTCGGCGACGACGGCCGGGATCGCCAGGTTGCCGTGGTCGTCAACGTGGAAGTCGAGCTGCTCGAGCAGGCGCGCGATGCCCGCGGTGCGCAGTGCGTCTGGTCCCATCAGCGGGCCGGCCTGCGATGCGCCGATCTCGATGGGAACGCCCAGCAGCGCGATGCGCTGAGGTCTGGAATTGTCGGCTTCGGGCATGCGGCAGACTCCCAAGGCGTGGAACAGAAGCGACGCGCCAATGTTCCCTCAACGCCTGAAATAGGCAATCCGCTGGTAACAGAGCAATGTGGATATTTGGCTACGCTTTGCCCACCCTACGCTTCGAGACGATCTAGGCCTTGAAGTAGGCGATCTGCGTCGTGGTCGCGAGCAGGCGGCCGGACGGCGACCACAATTCGCCGTTCTGGTCGCCATAGCTCTTGTGAAAGGTCTTGGCGTCGGCGACCGCGAGCACGCGGGTGGTATCCTCGGTGTCGAGGTCGGCCGCGTCGACGTGGAAGTAGGTGGTCAGCGACACCGTGCCGAACGGCACCAGTTCGTGCCGGGCGTGAAACACGCGGCCGAAGAAGGCGTCCGACATCGACATCAGCGACAGCGCGTCGAGCTTGCGCGGCACGCGGTCGGCGATCCAGAGCTTCGAGTATGCGCTCGACGGCTGCTTCGCCGCGCCGCCGCCGAACTTTGGCTCGCCCTCGGCGAAGCGGAAATCGTACTGGTTGGCCCAGGTCATCGCGAGCTTCGGATAGGGCCGAAGCTGCTCGAACGGCGCGGCGCCCGGAAATTGCGCCGGCTGGTGCGACCACGAGGTGCGGCGCTCGGCGAACACGGCGGTCGCCAGCGTCGAGACCTCGCCGCCGCCTTGCGTCAGCTCGACCGACCAGTGCTGGCTGGAGCGGTTGCTGCGCACCAGGCGGACGTCGAGATCGAACACGCCCTCGGCGACCGGCGCGCAGTAATTCACGGTCAGCGCCAGCGGATCGCCCGCCCGCTGCGGATGCTGCATCAGCGCCCGCAGGATGGTCGCAGCGGTGCAGCCGCCGAACGGGCCGACGAATGCCCAGTAATCCGGGCTGGTCCGCCCCTGCCAGCGGCTGTCGCCGGCGGTGACGGTCGTTGCGTCGTCGAACAGATGCGGGAGCTTGGAGAGCATGCAATTCCTTGGATCGTAAAAGATGCGCCGCCGTCATTGCGAGCGAAGCGAAGCAATCCAACGCGCCGCATATGCGGATGGGTGGATTGCTTCGTCGCCTCGCTCCTCGCAATGACGGCGTGACTTCGCAACCAATATCGCGAGCTGGCGCGTGGAATTCAATGACGTTGGACGTAATCGATTTCCGCGTCCCGGTATTACCCCTTCGCCTCGCGCTGCGCACCGAGTTGCGGCGACGCGGTTGGATGCACCGGCACGTGCCAGATGTCCTCGGCATACTCGCGGATGGTGCGGTCGGAGGAGAACCACGCCATCCGCGCCACGTTGAGGATCGAGGCGCGGGTCCAGGCCGGCGGCACCTGCCAGCGGGCGTCGATGCCGCGTTGCGCGTCGTAGTAGGAATCGAAATCCGCCGAGACCATGTAGTGGTCGAGATAGCGCAGCGCGTGCCCGATCGAGGCGAAGCGCGCGGCGTCGCCCGGCGAGAATTCGCCGCTCTCGATGGCGCGGATCGCGCGCTCCAATCGCGGCGATTTGCGGATCACGTCAGAGGCATCGAGCCCCTGCTTGCGGCGGACCATGACGTCGCCGGCCTCGAGGCCGAAGATCGCGATGTTCTCGGGGCCGACCGCGTCGCGGATCTCGATATTGGCGCCGTCGAGCGTGCCGATGGTCAGCGCGCCGTTTAGCGCGAGCTTCATGTTGCCGGTGCCGGAGGCTTCCATCCCGGCGGTCGAGATCTGCTCGGACAGATCGGCGGCCGGAATGATCACCTCGGCGAGGCTGACATTGTAGTCGGCCAGGAACACCACCTTCAGCTTGCCGCCGAGCGAGGCGTCATTGTTGACCATTTCGGCGACGTCGTTGATCAGTTTGATGATCAGCTTGGCGTAGCGATAGCTCGCCGCCGCCTTGCCGGCGAAGATTTTCACCCGCGGCACCCAGTTCGCGGCCGGGTCGTCCTTCATCGCGTGATAGAGCGCGATCGTCTCCAGGATGTTGAGCAGCTGCCGTTTGTATTCATGGATGCGCTTGATCTGCACGTCGAACAGCGCCGACGGATCGACCTTGACGTTGTTGCGCTCGCCGATCAGCCGCGCCAGCGCCAGCTTGTTGTGATGCTTGACGTCGCGGAACCGGCTCTGGAATGCGAGGTCGCTGGAATGCGCCTCGAGCCGGTCGAGCAGCGAGAAGTCGTCGAGCACGGCTTCGCCGCAGGTCTCGCGCAGCAGCGCGGTCAGCCGCGGATTGGCCAGCATCAGCCAGCGGCGGAAGGTGATGCCGTTGGTCTTGTTGGTGATGCGCTGCGGATAGAGATGATGCAGGTCGTGGAACACGGTCTCCTTCATCAAATCGGAATGCATCGCCGACACGCCGTTGATGCGGTGCGAGCCGACGAAGGCGAGCTGGCCCATGCGCACGCGGCGGCCGCTCTTCTCGTCGATCAGCGAGACCGAGGCGCGATACTCGATGTCGCCGGGGAAGCGCTCCTCGGCAAGCGCCAGATGGGCCACGTTGATGCGGTAGATGATCTCGAGATGCCGCGGCAGCAGCCGCTCGAACAACTCGACCGGCCAGGTCTCCAGCGCTTCCGGCAGCAGCGTGTGGTTGGTGTAGGACAGTGTCGCGACGGTGATCTTCCAGGCCTCGTCCCAGCGGAAATTGTGCAAGTCGACCAGGATGCGCATCAACTCGGTGACCGCAAGGCTCGGATGGGTGTCGTTGAGCTGCACCGCCGCCTTCTGCGCGAGGTTGCGCAGGCCGCCGTCGGAGGCGAGATGCCGGTTCACCAGATCCTGCAACGAGGCCGAGACGAAGAAATATTCCTGGCGCAGCCGCAGCTCGCGGCCCGCCGCGCTCTCGTCGTTCGGGTAGAGGAATTTGCAGATCGCCTCGGCGCGCGCCTGCTCGGCGCTGGCCGAGACGTAGTCGCCTGAGTTGAAGACGTCGAGCTTGAGCGGGTCGGGCGCATGCGCCGACCACAGCCGCAGTGCGTTGACGTGCTGGCCGCGCCAGCCGACGATCGGCGTGTCGTAGGCCATCGCCTCGACGGTTTCGGAAGGATGCCAGATGGCGCGGTCGCGGCCGCGCTCGTCGACATGCTCGACGGTGCCGCCGAAATGGACGTTGTAGACCACCTCCGGCCGCTGGAACTCCCAGGGGTTGCCGAACGCCAGCCACTCATCGGGATATTCCTGCTGCCAGCCCTGGTTCATGATCTGGCGGAACAGGCCGAAATCGTAGCGGATGCCGTAGCCGGTGGCGGGGATCGCCAGGGTTGCCATGCTCTCCATGAAGCAGGCTGCAAGCCGCCCGAGGCCGCCATTGCCGAGCGCCGCGTCCGGCTCGCATTTGCGCAGGTCCGACAGATCGACGCCGAGATCGCCGAGCGCGGCCTCGAACAGCGGCAGCAACCCCATATTGTTCAGCGCGTCGGTGAACAGGCGGCCGATCAGGAATTCCAGCGAGAGATAATAGACGCGCTTGGCGCCGGCGTCGTAGGTCTGCTTCTCGGCCGTCAGCCAGTGATGCACGATGCGGTCGCGCAGCGCCAGCGCCGCCGCCTTGTACCAGTCGCGCCGGGTCGCCACGGTGGCGTCCTTGCCGATCGCAAGCCGGAGCTTGGCCAGGATCGCGCCCTTGATCTCGCTTAGCGCCAGCTCGTCAACCGGCTGATTCAAGGCCGGATAGTTTGTTTGTTCCTGCAACGCGCCAATCCCCGCCGTTCAGACTCTACGCAATGATACGCGCGTTGCGCTGCAATCGAAACCGTCGAGAGCCGTTGCGCACCGCACTTGCCGTGATTTTATGCAAGGACCGGGCCGATTTCAGGCATTCGAACCTGCCGCTTGCGGTGCTATCATCGGCTGCGAACGCCGAGATTTTGCGACAGTTTTTGCGGAGCAAGCGTGATGAGACTGCTGATCGAGATCGCCGCCGCCGCGCTGTTGGTGATCTGCATCACCGCCACCAGTGCAGCGTTTGCCGCCGGCAAGACCGGCCGCAGCGCCGACGGCCTGACCTGCGGCTTCAGCGTTTCGCAGAATGCATCGCCGGCCGCGCGCTGCGCCGCCATCAAGCGGCAATGCGGCGGCAGGTTCTACGCGAGCGCATGCGGCGACAAACTGCTGTCGGCCGCGAATTGAACGAGCGCGCAACGTGTCTTCACGCGCGCTCGGGAACACCGTGGTGATACGGATTTCCAAGGCTTAACGAGTTCTTTACAACCGCACCTGTCGCTCGTGGGGCGGGCACATTTTTGAGCTCCGACGCATTTCATTCCGAAGCAATTTTTCGACGGGCCGCTGACAGCGTCAGCGGCCCGTATGCTTTTGGGGCAGCGTTATGGGCGCGATCAGGCGTTCCTCTTGTGGGGCGAAGGCAGTCACCGCAATTCGTCGCCCCGGCGCAGGCCGGGGCCCATAACCACAGCCGTCAGAGAAGATGGGACAGGTCGCTCCACTCCGGATTGTCTTGCTCGATCAGGCGAACCTTCCAGTCACGGCGCCATTCCTTCAGCGCCTTTTCGCGTGCAATCGCCTCCTGTGGTGAAGCGTAGGTCTCGACGTAAACCAGTCGCGTGACGCCGTACTTCTTGACGAACTGTGAGCCGCGTCCGGAGCGATGGAGTGTAAGCCGATTGCGAAGATCATTGCTGACGCCGATGTAGAGCGTTCCGTGGCGGCGGCTCGCAAGGATGTAGACGTAATAGACTGCGGCATCCATTCCAGGGCACCGATCATGTGAACTGTCCGACAGCGGTGGTTATGGGCCCCGGCCTTCGCCGGGGCGACGCTGTTGATGGCAACTAGAACGAATTAAGAACACTTTAGCAAGTCTTTGATATATCATTATGATTCGGCGCTGTGCCGATACAATATCTAGGGTCTCCCAGCTTCCGCGAGGACTACATGTCCACCATCGCCTTCGATCAGTTCGCTCTCACCCGCATCGCGGACTTTGCCCGCTCGCTGTCGCGGCTGCATTTGGCCTCGCGCCGCCAGGCGATCGACGACGACCAGCTCGATCGCGAGTTCAACGCGGTCTGCATGTCGATCTGGGGCTACACCACGGACGATTTCAGCGACGATCTGTTCTCGCTCGAGGACCACGCCTGGCTCGACTCGCTCGACGAGGCGCATGCGCGCCTGTTCGCCGCCGAGCAGGGCTACGACCTGGTCGACGACCACGGCATGCTGACCGATTGGTGGGGCTATTGCTGGATGATCCTCGCCGAGAAGCGCGGCATCCTCAATCCGGAGAACCGTGCCGCCGCGCGCGCCGCGATCGAGGAGAAATACCTGGCGGCGCCGAACGTGATCGGCGTGATCGTGGCACGCTGATATTGCCGACGTGACGGCCTGCGCCGTCAGTTCGCGTCGGCCCGCTTGCCCGACTTTGCCGTGTTGCCCTTCGGCACGACGGTGGACGGCGCGACATCGCGGCTGGTTTCCGGCAGCGGCGCGTCGCCTGCGAGTTCGGCGCTGACCGGCGCGACCTTCATCTCGCCGAGCCGCGCCCGCACCGCCGCGGTCAATCCGGGATAGGAGGCGACCGGCGTGAAATCGAACGATTGCTCATTGCCGACGCGGATGCCGGTATAGGCGACGAGGCCGTCGGTGGTCGCGATCACGTCGCCGGCCTTCAGCGAGGCATCGAGCGCGAGGTCGACCGGCGCGAGCCCCGCAGGGTCGCGGCCATTGCAGGTGCAGTCGGCGCGCAGCGCCTTGCGATAGGCGAAGGCGTTTTCGCTGTCGGCGTAACGCTCGCCGGTGCTCGATGCGGAGCTGTCGATATGGCTGCCGTAATACACCTTGGTCGCGCTCGCCGGGCAGAACGCCTGGCAGAGCTGCGCCGGCGTCGCGTTGCCGCGCATCGTCAGCGGAAAATACTTGCCGTCGCAGCTGCGCACGCAATAGGCCGGTCCGGAACCGGCCACGCGGGGCGCCGAGACGGGCGCGGATGGCTGCCGTTCCGGCTGCTGGTTGAGGCCGAACGGGTCGGCGAAGAAATTGGCCTGCGGCGGAGCCTGCCGGCCCTGCTGCTTCTGGGCACCGCCAAAGAAGAAGTCGAACAGCCCTTCGGCCGAGACGGGTGCGGGGAGGACCACGACGGAACCCGCAAACGCTGCGGCGGCAAGCATCACGCGGCGCCGCATGCGCCGATCATTGAACTCTGTACGCAACGCCAACTCCACCCGACGCGCCACGCCGCGGCGATGAATGCCCCGGCGGTTTCACCTTAAGACGGGATGGTAAACGAGCGATTGATTGCGCGTGACCGCGTCACAAGAAGAAGTCGACGTCGCGCGGACTTCTCTGCACCTCGCCCCGTAAGAACGGGGCGAGGGAGACGAGAGACCGTCAGTCCTTCAGGAACTCGCCGGCCTTGTACAGCGCGCGGAACTGCAACCCGGCTTCGGAGAAGGTCTCGGTCGCGCCTTCCTCGCGGTCGACCATGGTGAAGACCAGCGCGATCTCGCCGCCGGCTTCGCGTACGGCTTCCGCTGCCTTCAGCGCCGAGCCGCCGGTCGTGGTGACGTCCTCGACGATCACGATCCGCTTGCCGACCAGCGTCTCGCCCTTGGCGAGGCCTTCGACCGACAACCGCGCGCCGTGCTCCTTCGGCTTCTTGCGCACGAAGAAGGCGGCGATCGGATGGCCCTTCAGCCAGGACAGCTGTGCGATCGCGCCGGCGAGCGGCACCGCGCCCATCTCGAGCCCGCCGACGAAATCGAGCCTGTCGTCCTTCAGCGCCTCATAGGTGAGCTCGGCGAGCAGCGCGGCGCCCTCGGGATCGAGCATCGTCGGCTTCAGGTTGAAATAGAAGTCGCTCTTGCGGCCCGACGCCAAGGTGATCTCGCCGCGGCCGAACGAGCGCTTGCGGATGATCTCGGCGAGGCGGGCGCGGGAGGCTGATTTGGACAAAGGCTTTTTCCCTTGGGGGTTTGAGGCGGCCGGCAATCTATCGGCGGTCACCGGCACATTCCAGCGTGGAAACCGGGCCGTCAACAGTGCCTGTGCCGCGATTTCGGCGGGCACGCTTGCGAACGGCACGGCTTGTCCGCGTCTCCGGTTCCCCCTAAAGCAGGCGCCAAATATTTGCGAGGGAAGCGGAAATGACCATCGAGCTGCACACCTGGAACACGCCCAATGGCCGCAAGATCTCGGTCGCGCTGGAGGAAATGGGGCTGCCCTACAAGGTGATCCCGGTGAACATCAGCAAGGGCGAGCAGATGGCGCCTGCCTTCCTCGCGATCAGCCCGAACAACAAGATCCCGGCGATCGTCGATCCCGACGGCCCCGGCGGCAAGCCGGTCAGCATCTTCGAATCCGGCGCGATCCTGCTCTATCTCGGCGAGAAGACCGGCAAGTTCCTGCCGAAGCCGCTGGCCGAGCGGATTCCGGTCTATGAATGGCTGATGTGGCAGATGGGCGGCTTCGGCCCGATGCCGGGCCAGGTGCATCATTTCATCGCGCTGGAGAACGAGCAGGACCGCGCCTACGGCCTGAAGCGCTACATGGCCGAGACGCGGCGGCTCTACGGCGTGCTGGACCGCAGGCTCGACGGCCGCGATTTCGTCGCCGGCGATCTCTCGGTCGCCGATTTCGCCATCCTCGGCTGGGCCTGGCGCCATCCGCGCCACAAGGTCGAGCTATCCGACTTCCCCAACGTCAAGCGCTGGTATGAGGCGCTGATGGCCCGCCCCGCGACCAAGCGGGGCATGGAAGCGAAGCTGGATTGAGGGGCGCTCTTCCCTTCTCCCCCTGTGGGAGAAGGTGGCGCGAAGCGCCGGATGAGGGGTTGGCTCCGCTTGCGAGATTTCGCCGAGTGGAGAGAGACCCCTCACCCGGCTTCATCTCGCTCCGCTCGATTTCGCCACCCTCTCCCACAAGGGGAGAGGGTACTTATTAGGCCCGCCGCGCCTCCAGCGCCATCTTCACTGCGAGCCCGGTCAGCACGGTGCCCATCAGCCAGCGCTGCACCAGCAGCCAGGTCGGGCGGGTGCCGAGGAACACGGCGATCGAGCCGGCGGCGAGCGCGATCATCGCATTGACGCTGACGCTGATCGCGATCTGGATCGAGCCCAGCGCAAGCGACTGCGTCAGCACGCTGCCGCCGGTCGGGTCGATGAACTGCGGCAGCAGCGCCAGATAGAGCATCGCGATCTTCGGGTTCAGGAGGTTGGTGACGAAGCCCATCGCGAACAATTTGCGCGGGCCGTCGACCTTCATCGTCTTGACCTGGAACGGCGAGCGGCCGCCGGGCCTCAGGGCCTGCCACGCGAGCCAGAGGAGATAGGCCGCGCCGGCGAAGCGCAGCGCGTCATAGGCATAGGGGATCGCGAACAGCAGCGCGGTGATGCCGAACGCCGCGCACAGCATGTAGAACACGAAGCCGAGCGCGACGCCGCCGAGCGACACGATGCCGGCCGCCGGCCCCTGCGTGATCGAGCGCGAGATCAGATAGATCATGTTCGGACCCGGCGTCAGCACCATGCCAAGCGAGACGAGCGCAAAGCCGAGCATAGCGGAGGTATGGGGCATGATGGGTCTCGCGAGGGGATACGCACACTTCTAGCGTGTCATCCGATGCGCGGCCATGCGGGAATTGCTCTCGGAGCAATGTGGTTTGCAGCTCGCTCCGGCCTCTCATCGTCATTCCGGGGCGTGCGTAGCACGAACCCGGAATCCATCGGGCCACATCACGTGCGGATGAATGGATTCCGGGTTCTCGCCTGCGGCGAGCCCCGGAATGACGATGAGAGACCGGGGCGAGCCGAGTCTAATGCGCCTCGTCCCAATTGTTCGCGGCTCTCGCATCGACCTGCAACGGAAGCGACAGGAGCACGGCCGGGAACGGCGCGTCCTGCATCACCCTCTGCACCACCGGCAGCGTCGCCGCGACCTCGTTGTCGGGCACCTCGAAGATCAGTTCGTCATGCACCTGCAACAGCATCTGCGCCGAGAGCTTCTTCTCGGCGAGCGCGTCCTCGACCCGGATCATGGCGCGGCGGATGATGTCAGCCGCGGTGCCCTGCAAGCGCGCGTTGATCGCGGCGCGTTCGTTGAACGCGCGCACCGAGGCGTTGGAGGCCTTGATGTCGGGGTAGTACATCTTACGGCCGAACAGCGTCGTCACATAGCCGTTACGGCGGCAGGAGTCCTTGGTCTCGTCCATGTAGGCGCGGATGCCGGGGAAGCGCTCGAAGTATTTCTTGATGTAGGCCGAGGCTTCCTCGCGGGCGATGCCGAGCTGGTTGGCGAGGCCGAACGCCGAGATGCCGTAGATGATGCCGAAATTGATCGCCTTGGCGCGGCGGCGCACCTCGCTCGGCATGTCCTTGATCGGGACGCCGAACATCTCCGATGCTGTCATCGCATGGATGTCAAGCCCGTCGCGGAACGCCTGGCGCAACACCGGCACGTCGGCGATCTCGGCGAGCAGCCGCAATTCGATCTGGGAGTAATCGGCCGACACCAGCTTGTGGCCCGGCGTCGCGATGAAGGCGCGGCGGATCTTGCGGCCATCCTCGGTGCGCACCGGGATGTTCTGCAAGTTCGGCTCGTTCGACGACAGCCGTCCCGTGGTGGTCGCGGCCAGCGCGTAGGTGGTGTGGACGCGATGGGTCTGCGGATTGACATAGGTCGGCAGCGCATCGGTGTAGGTCGATTTCAGCTTCGAGACCTGGCGCCACTCCAGGATCTTCTTCGGGAATTCGTGGCCCTGCTCGGCGAGATCGTCGAGCACCTGCGCGGTGGTCGACCACGCGCCGGTCTTGGTCTTGGTGCCGCCGGGCAATCCCATCTTGCCGAAGATGATGTCGCCGATCTGCTTGGGGCTGCCGACATTGACCGGCTCGCCGGCGATCTCCTGGATCTCGGCCTCGACGCGCGCCGCGGTCTGCGCGAAATCGCCCGAGAGGCGCGAGAGGACCTGGCGATCGATCGAGATGCCGCGGCGCTCCATCCGCGCCAGCACCGACACCAGCGGCCGCTCCAGCGTCTCGTAGACCGTCGTCATCCGCTCGGCGACGAGGCGCGGCTTCAGCACGCGCCACAGCCGCAGGATCACGTCGGCGCTTTCGGCGGCGTATTCGGTCGCCTTGTCGATCGTGACCTGGTCGAAGGTCAGCTTGCCCTTGCCGCTGCCGACGAGGCCGCCGTAATTGACGACGGCATGGCCGAACCAGCGTTCGGCGAGCTGTTCCAGCGCGTGCGAGCCGCGGCCGGCATCGAGCGCATAGGACATCAGCTGCGCATCGTCGATGTTGCGCAACGTGACGCCGTGCTGCGCCAGCGCCACCGAGGTGAACTTGACGTTGAAGCCGACCTTCTGGACTCCAGCGGACTCCAGCAGCGGCTTCAGCGCCGTCAGCACGTCGGCGGTCTTGATCTGGCCGGGCGCGAGGCCGGCGTCGAACAGGCCCGCGCCGCCGCCGGCCTCCCGGTGGCCGAGCGGCACGTAGCAGGCGTCGTTGGGCGCCACCGCGAGCGCCAGTCCCGCGAGCTCGGCCTGCATCGGGTCGATCGATTCCGACATCGCCTCGATCGCGAGATAGCCGGCGTCATGCGCGCGGGCGATCAAGGCGTTGAGCTGGTCGAGGCTGGTGATCGCCTGATACGCCTTGCGATCGAAGCCGGTCTTGCGGATCGCTTCGCCACGGGCCTCGGCCAGCGCGGCCGGCGTGCCCTTCAGGCTGGAGTTCTTGTCGTCGCGCGCGCCGGTCGGCTTGGTTCTCGCGGCCGGCGCCGCGGCCGATGCGGGTGCATCGCCTTGTGCCGGCGTGACATCCGACGGCGGCAGCGGCGAGAACACGCTGGCGCCGCTCTTGTTGCCGGGATCGGCGTCGACGTTGGCCGGGTCGATCTGCGCGTAGTCGGCGACGCGGCGGGTGAGGGTGGAAAACTCCATCGCCTTGAGGAAGGCGACCAGCTTGCGCGCGTCGGGCTCGTGCACCGCGAGGTCGTCGAGCGGCACCTCGAGGTCGACCTTGTCGTCGAGCAGCACGAGCTGGCGCGAGATACGTGCCTTCTCGGCATTCTCCAGCAGCGCCTCGCGCCGCTTCGGCTGCTTGATCTCGCCGGCGCGGAACAGGAGCTGATCGAGGTCGCCGTATTCGATGATCAGCTGTGCCGCGGTCTTGACGCCGATGCCGGGCACGCCGGGCACGTTGTCGGTGGAATCGCCGGCCAGCGCCTGCACCTCGACCACCTTCTCCGGCGGCACGCCGAACTTCTCGATCACCTCGTCGCGGCCGATGCGGCGATCCTTCATGGTGTCGTACATCAAGACCTTGTCGGAGACGAGCTGCATCAGGTCCTTGTCGGAGGAGACGATCGTCGTCGACGCGCCGCGCTCGCTGGCGAGCCGCGCATAGGTCGCGATCAGATCGTCGGCCTCGAAGCCGACCTGTTCGAGACAGGGCAGGTCGAAGGCGCGCACCGCCTCGCGGATCAGCGCGAATTGCGGGATCAGATCGTCCGGCGCCGGCGGCCGGTGCGCCTTGTAATCCGGATAGAGCTTGTTGCGGAACGTGATCTCGGATTTGTCGAACACGATCGCCAGATGGGTCGGCCGGTTGTCCGCCGGCATGTCGCGCAAGAGCTTCCACAGCATGTTGCAGAAGCCGAGCACGGCGTTGACCTGCAAGCCGTCGGACTTGCGGTTCAGCGGCGGCAGCGCGTGATAGGCGCGGAAGATGTAGCCCGAGCCGTCGACCAGAAAGATATGGTCGCCCTTGGCCGCCGGCTTGCTCGCAACCGGCTTGGCGGCGGCGGGCTTGGCGGTCTTCGGAGCGGGCTTTTCAGCTGGCTTGGCGGGGTCTTTGGAGGCTGTTTTCGGCATGGCCGAAACTTAGGGATTTTTGCGCGAATTGACAGCCTGTGCGTCGTAGAATCCGCTCTTGCCACACAAGCAATTGTCGTCCCGGCCTTCGCCGGGACGACGATCAACTCGGGACGTCGCCGAGGAGAGCTAAGCCTTGTCGCCGGTCGGCGAGAACAGGTAGCCGCCGCCGCGGATGGTGCGGATCACCGACGGCTTGGTCGGATCGAACTCGATCTTGCGGCGGATGCGCATGATGCGGAGGTCGACGGCGCGGTCGAAGGCTTCGGCGTCGCGGGCATTGGCCAGTTCCAAGAGCCGCTCGCGCGACAGCACGCGCTTCGGGTTGGCGGCGAACACCTTCAGCAGGCCGAATTCGGAAGCGGTCAGCGGATGCTCGTTGCCTTCGTCGTCGCGCAGCGCCTGGGCCTCCAGATCGAGCCATTTGGTGCCGAACCGCACCAATTGCTCCTTTTCAGCCTTGGCGCCGGCTGGTTCCGGCGCGGCGGTCTTGGCCGGCCCGCTCCGCCGCAGCACCGAGCGGATCCGCGCCATCAACTCGCGCAATTCGCAGGGCTTGGCGACATAATCGTCGGCGCCGAGCTCCAGGCCGACCACCCGGTCGATCGGGCTGGCAGTAGCTGTCAGCATGATGACGGGGACGTTGATCTTGCTCTTGAGGTCGCGGATGATCGAGAGCCCGTCTTCCTCGGGCATGTTGAGGTCGAGCACCACGAGATCGGGCGTGCTGCTCTCGATCTCCTTGCGCAGGCTCTTGCCGCCGTCGCACAGCGTCACGCCGAAGCCATGCATCTTGAGATAGTCGCCGACCATCTCGCGGGCCGGCGCCTCGTCATCGACGATGAAGATATGCGGGTTCTGGCTCATGATGTCTCTGTCGCCGGCAGTGTAACCGTAAAGGTCGAGCCCTGTCCGGGGCCGGGGCTCTGGGCGGTCACATGGCCGCCATGCATGTCGATGATGCGCTTGACGATCGAAAGGCCGAGCCCGGTCGAGCTCTCGCCCGCGGTCGGCTTGGCCGACAGCCGCTGGAACCGGCCGAACAGCCGGCTGAGATCTTCCGGGCTGAGGCCGGGACCCTGGTCGGCGATGCGGATCACGGTGTCCTCGCCCTCGTGACTGACCCCAACCGTGATCTTGCCGCCGATCGGCGAATATTTGATGGCGTTGCTGACCAGGTTGTCGATCGCCTCGCGGATCCGGTCGGCGTCGCACATCGTGACGAAATGCTGCGGCCCGGAGACCGAGATGCTCTGCTGCTTGTTGACGGCCGAGGGCAGATTGGCCTCGGTGACCTCGTTGACCAGGGCTGCGACATCGACCGGCTCGCGGCGGATCGTGATGTCGAACGCGTCCGCCATCGCATCCGAGATCAGGTGGTCGACCATCGAGGTCAGCCGCTTGGTGGCATCGCGGATGTGCTCGACCTGGGCGGTGACGTTCTCCTTTGGCGAGCCGGCGCCGATCAGTTCGGTCAGCATCTCGGTGCGGCCGAGGATGACGCCGAGCGGATTCTTCAAGTCGTGGGCGACGGTGCCGAGGATCTCGTTCTTGAAGCCGTTGGCGCGCTGCAAACGCAGCCATTGCGCCGACAGCCGCCGGTTGGCCTGCATCAGCGCGCGGGTGCGCTGTACGACGCGGTCCTCGAGCTGGGTGTTGGCCTCGTGCAACTGCTGGTACAGGATCACGTTGTCGAACGCGATCGACAGCCGGCTGGAGAAGATCTCGACCAGCGCGCGGTCGGTATCGGAAAGCTGGCGCTCGGCCTGCAACAGCACCACCACCTCGCGGCCAGAGCCGGTGCGCGAATAGAGCACGCTGCGATGGTCGGCGAACTCGTTCTTGCGGCGTTGGAAGGCTTCCTCGACCATGTGGCGGAGATCGGCATCGAGCGCCCGCGACGAGGTGGTGCCGATGAAGCGGCTGTAGCAGCCCGAGCAGGCCAGCACCGAGAAGTCGCAGGCGGCCGCGTTGCCGTCGTCGCGCAGCACCAGGATGCCGGCGCAATCGACATTGAGCAGCGAGGCGAGCTGGGTCAGCACGCCCTCGGCGAGTCGCTGCATCGACTTGAAATCGTACAGCGTCGAGGCGGCATCGATGATGATCTCGAGCCCGCGCCTGGTCTGCACCATGCGCTCGAGCTGCTGGTAGCTGCGCAGCGCCGCGGTCAGCGACGTGAACAGCTTGTCGGCGGTGAGCTCGGTCTTCGCCTTGTAGTCGTTGATGTCATACTGCACGATGACGCGCCGCTCCGGCGCTTGGCCGGGCTGGCCGGTGCGCAGGATGATGCGGACGGTCTCGTTCCTGATCTCGTTGCGGATGTATTCGACGAGCTCGAGGCCGGCGACGTCGGTCTCCATGATGACGTCGAGCAGCACCGCCGCGATGTCGGGGTTGTCCCGCATCAGCGTGCGGCCTTCGGCCGCAGAGTAGGCCGAGAGGATCTCCAGCGTCGCACCGTTCAGGTTGTAGTCGCTGAGCGCGAAACGGGTGCCTTCATGGACGGCGTGATCGTCGTCGATCACGGCGATCTTCCATTTTCGTACCGGCGAATCCTCCGGGGGGCTCTCGGTGTCGTCGATCAGTTGGAGGACATCGTCCTGTTCGGCCATTGACTGGTTCCGTCGGCTGCTGCGTCAGTGATCGTGGGCTCGCCCTTGGCAGCCCCCTTGGCGATCCTGGGCATGATAATGCGAAAAGTGGTGCCTTGTCCTACCCTTGACTCCAGCATCATGCGTCCGCCGAGCTGCTGGGTGACCAGGTTATAGACGATGTGGAGGCCGAGGCCCGTACCACCTTCGTTGCGGCGCGTCGTGAAGAACGGGTCGAACGCCTGCCGCTGCACGTCCGGGGTCATGCCGGCGCCGTTGTCGGCGAAGATGATCTCGACATCATCGGCGCCGCGCCCGCGTGCCGAGATCGTGATGGTGCCGGAGCGGCCGTCGGCGAAGGCATGATTGACGGCGTTGAGGAAAAGATTGGTTAAGATCTGCCCATAGGCACCGGGATAGCCGTCGATCAGCAATCCCTCGGGCACATCGACGGCCAGCGTGATGGCGGCCCGCTTCAACACCGGGCGCAGGCTCGCCACGATCTGGTCGGTGGCTTCGCTCAGGCCGAACTGGCGGCGCTCGGCATGCGAGCGATCGACCGCGACCTGCTTGAACGACTGGATCAGCTCGCCGGCGCGTTGCAGATTGGCGACCAGCTGCTGCGATGCGTCGCGCGAGTTGCGGACGAATTCATCGAGCTTGGAACGGCGCAGCGGCTCGGTCTTCAGGTCGCTCTCGAACATCTCGGCACGACGGGCGAAGCTCGATGCGACGGTCAGGCTGATGCCGATCGGATTGTTGACCTCGTGGGCGACGCCGGCGACCAGGCCACCGAGCGCGGCGAGGCGCTCGGCATCGATCAGGTTCTGCTGCGCGGTGTTGAGCTCGAGCAAAGCGCTCTCGGCCTTCTCCTTGGCCGCACGCAGCTCGTCCTCGGTCTTGCGCTTGGCGATCGCATTCTCGCGGAACACTTCGACCGCGCGCGCCATCGCGCCGACCTCGTCCTTGGTGGAGGTGCCCTGCACCGGCCGGTCGAGGTCTCCCGAGGTGATCGCGCGCATCGCGGCCAGGATCTGCGCCAGCGGCAGCCGGATCGACAGTGCGATCATGACGCCGGCGGACATGATGATGCCGAGGAAGATCACGGCGATCGACAGCACCCGCCGCGAGATCGACGACAGCGTCTTGTCGAAGGTCTCCTGCGCCTTCTGCTCGCGCTGGCGCATCTTCACCGAGAGATCGTCGATCGCCCCGATCGCGTCCGCCTGGCTGGCGTCGATCGAGTTGCGCAACAGGTCGGTGCGGCTGGTGAGCTGTTCGCTCAGCCTGCCGAGGCCGTCGCGCAGCTCGCCGGTCTTGACCTTGAGCCGCGCCAGCGCCATGCGCTGCAAATCGTTCTCGGCCAGATCGGTCATCACCGGGATCGTCTTCTCGATCGTATCGATGTTGCGGCGGGCTTCCTCGGCCGACGAGGAGGCCAGCGAGAGATAATAGGCGTTGGCGGCGACCAGGAGCGAGGTGAACGCCTCGCGCGATTTGCCGAGCGCCGGCCAGATCAGGGCATCGCGATGCCCGGTCGCGCCCTCGATGATCGAATAGAGACCGGCCATGTCCTTGGTCGGCGTCAGCACCTGTTCGTCATAGGTCTTGGAGATCTTGGTTTGCAGCGTGCGCAGCTCGCCGAAGCCGTCGAGGAAGCGGCTGGTGACGCGTTCCAGTTGCTCGACCGAGCCCGACAGCATCGGATCGGTCGAGGCCCGGTTGGTCAGCGTGCCGAGCACGGCCTCGCGCAGCAGCAGGATTTCCGCGAACAGGTCCGGGCTCGGCTGGTTGATGTAGCGATGGATCAGGTTTTGCAGCCGGCTGGTCTCGCTCTCGAGCCTGGCCAGGATCTTGTCGGATTCCCGCACCTGGCGGACATCGTCCCAGGCCGAGCCGAGCACTTTCGAGCCGTTCCAGATCAGCACCGCGAGCACGATCACGACCGCGGAGTTGAGCAGCGCGATCGAGAGGATGCGCCAGCGGATCGGGACCGCCCGCAGCAACTGGACGATACGGAAACGGCCCTGCGGCCCAAGCGCCGCCGGCCGTCGCATCGTCCCGTCCTGTTGCGGTGCGGCCAAGATCCGGTCACTCCATGCTGCGGATGCGTTCGATCAGCGCGGCCATCGCGGGATCGCGCTCGGCCTTGGCATAGACGCCGGCCATCGCCGCCTCGAACGGCCTGCGATCGAAGTCGCTCACGATCGTGACGCCGGCCTGCTCCGCTTGCCGCTGCGAGCGCTCCTCGAGCTCGCGCCATCTGTCGCGCATATAGAGGCTGGAACGCTGCGCGGCCTCGCGGAAGATGGTCTGCTCCTCCGGCGAGAGGCTCGCCCAGGCCTTGCTCGACATCACCAGCACGTCCGGGCTGACGGTGTGCCGGGTCAGCGTGTAGTAGCCGGCGTGCTGGTAGTGACCGGTGGTGACGAAGGACGGCCAGTTGTTCTCCGCGCCGTCGATCAGCTTGTTGGTGAGCCCGGTCAGCACCTGGCCGTAGGGCATTTCGACCGGCTCGGCGCCGAGCGCGCGGATCATGTCCGACATCTGTTCTGATTGCTGCACGCGCAAACGCAACCCCTTGAGGTCATCGAGCGAACGCACCGGGCGGACGCTGTTGTAGACCGAGCGGGCGCCGGAATCGTAGAAGGCCAGTCCGACGAAGCCGTGGCCCTCGAAACCGGCCAGGATCTCGCTGCCGATCGGCCCGTCGAGCACATGTTGCAGGTGTTCGCGCGATCGAAACAGGAACGGCATCGCCAGCACGTTCACGGCGGGCACCTTGGTCCCGATCAGCGCGACATTGGTCCGGTTCAGATCGATCGCACCGGCCCGGGTCTGCTCCAGCGTCTCCTTCTCCTCGCCGAGCTGGCGGGAATGGAACACCACGATCCGGTGCCGGCCGGCAGTGCGCTCGGCGATCAGGCGGCCCATGAAATCCAGCGCCTGGACGGTCGGATAGCCCTCGTTCTGGGTATCGGCGGTGCGGAATTCACGCGCAGCCGCGCCCGTCGAAACCGCTGCCCACAACAGCGCGACGGCAAGCGTCATGGTCCGCGAGAGTCCGGCGCGGCGGTACACAGGCTACAATTCCCCTTGTGGTTTGTGTCCAGGGCGGGCGGAAAAGGTTCAACGGTTTTTAGCAGAACCGTGCAGCTTCGCCCATCGGGCAATCGTTAAATCCGTCATGCAACCTGCGGTGTCGATTGAATCTGCGGTTGTGGCGCTTTAAGACGACGTGTTGGCATCCGGGAACGGCTGGTCGTGAAGTTCGGTTTGAAAGTCCTGCAACTCGCCGTCGCGGTCCTTCTGCTTGTGTCGCCTGCGCAAGCTGCGACCGAGATCATGTGGTGGCACGCGATGTCGGGCGAGCTCGGCAAGCAGCTCGAGAAGCTCGCCGCCGACTTCAACGCCTCGCAATCCGACTACCGGATCGTGCCGGCCTACAAGGGCAACTACACCGAGACCGTGACGGCCGCGATCTTCGCCTTCCGTTCGCGCAGCCAGCCGGCAATCGTTCAGGTCAACGAGATCGCCACCGCGACCATGATGGCGGCCCGCGGCGCGATCTATCCGGTGTACGAGCTGATGCGCGATCAGTCCGAGGCGTTCACGCCGTCGGCCTATCTGCCCGCGGTGGCCGGCTACTACGCCGATGTCGACGGCAACATGCTGTCGTTTCCGTTCAACGCCTCGACCCCGATCCTCTACTACAACAAGGATATGTTCCGGTCGGCCGGGCTCGATCCGAGCCAGCCGCCGAAGACCTGGCCGGAGCTCGGCATCGCCGCCAAGCGATTGCGTGCGGCGGGTGCGATGTGCGGCGTCACCACGTCATGGCCGTCCTGGATCAATGTCGAGAACTTCTCGGCCTTCCACAATTTGCCGATCGCGACCAGGGCCAACGGCTTTGCCGGGCTCGACGCGCAGCTGGTCTTCAACAACCCGATCGTGCTGCGTCACATCGCGCAGCTCGCGCAATGGCAGGCCGACAAGACCTTCGATTACAGCGGCCGCGGGCAGGCGGCCGAGCCGCGCTTCCAGAAGGGCGAATGCGGCATCTTCATCGGTTCGTCGGGGACGCGCGCCGACATCCAGGCCAATTCGAAATTCGAGGTCGGCTACGGCATGATGCCGTATGAGCCCGACGTGCAGGGCGCGCCGCAGAATTCGATCATCGGCGGTGCGACCTTGTGGGTGCTGCGCGACCGGCCGCCGGCCGAATATGCCGGCGTCGCCAAGTTCTTCGCCTATCTGTCGCGGCCCGACGTGCAGGCCGCCTGGCACCAGAACACGGGCTATCTGCCGATCACCCGCGCCGCGTTCGATCTGACCCGCGCGCAGGGTTTCTATGATCGCAATCCCGGCTCCGAGATTTCGATCGAGGAGGTGACGCTGAAGCCGCCGACCGACAATTCGAAGGGCGTCCGCCTCGGCTCGTTCGTCCTGATCCGCGACGTGATCGAGGAGGAACTCGAGCAGGTGTTCGCCGGCAAGCGCTCCGCGCAGGCCGCGATGGACAATGCCGTCGAGCGCGGCAATCGCCTGCTGCGCCAGTTCGAGCGCGCCAATCCGGACCGGTGATGGGCCGTCTGGTCTGCTAAACTGCTTCTCCGTCATCCTGAGGAGCCGCGAAGCGGCGTCTCGAAGGATCGACGGCCACCAGCGGGGCCGATTCATCCTTCGAGACGCGCTACGCGCTCCTCAGGATGACGGGGATAAATAATCGAACAACAATTGTAGCTCGGATTGCGCTTTGCTTCATCCCGGCTACAACGACCCCGAAATGTCGCTTCCACCCATCACCGATTACGACACCTACCGCGCCTGGCGCGGCGACACGTCGCGCTGGTTGCCGGTCGCGCGCGACATCGCCGACGGCCATGGCTTGTCCTGTGCCGCGCCGCACGTGTTCTCGACCGGCACCAATCTCGTGATCGGGCTCGACGGCGACCTGATCCTGAAGCTGTTCCCGCCTTTCCTGCGACCGCAATTCGTCTCCGAGCGCGCCGCGCTGGCGGAATTGCGCGGTCGGCTCGGCGTTCCGATTCCCGATCTGGCCGCGGAAGGCGAGCGTGACGGCTGGCCCTATCTCGTCATCACGCGCCTCGCCGGCACGGTCGGTTCGGAGGTGTGGCCGTCGCTGTCGGAGGCGGAGCGGGAGCGCGTGCTCGGCGAGATCGGCGCCGTGATCGCCGAGGTGCAGCGCGTGCCGCCCGGCCGCCTGCTGACGACCGGGCAACCCTGGGACGCGTTCATGCGCGGCCAGATCGCGCAGTGCCGGGCACGGCACGAGCGGCTCGGTCTGCCGGCGAAATTCCTCGCCTCGCTTGATGATCTGCTGCGCGACGCCACTGAGTTGATCCCGATGCAGGCGCCGCCGGTGATCCTGACCGGCGAGTACATCCCGGAGAATTTCCTGCTCGGGCGCCGGGCCGACGGCTGGCATGTCGCCGGCCTGTTCGATTTCGGCGATGTCCGCACCGGATGGGGCGAGTACGATCTGCTCGGCCCCAGCGCCTTCATGGCCGCCGGGCATCCGAGCCTTGTGCGCAGCCTGTTCGACGGCTTCGGCATCCCGCGCAGCGAGGTGAATTTCACGCTGAAGCGGCGGCTGATGGCGCTGATGATGCTGCACTCGGCCAGCGATCCGCTCCGGCACATCTGCATTGCCGGCTGGCCGGACCGGGTCGATGACTTCGTGCAATTGCAGGAGTTGATCTGGCCGGATTAGTCTTTGCGCGGCGATGTCGATCGCCGGTCAGAAAGCGGGCATCATTCGGATTGTGCTCATTCGTTGAGCAGTTAGCTTCCCTTTGTATGCAATGGCGAGCGCGTCAGGAACCGCCAGATCAGTATACCTTCTACGATTCTCTTCGTATTTCCATCGTGTTAGTACCTCATAAGCATTCGTTAAGGGTTGGCACAATCCTTGCGATCTGAGTTCCAAGGCCGTTCTTAAGGGCGTTGGAGCAACAGATGAAGCGTCGTGATTTCCTCAAATCGGTATCCGGACTGGCAGCGGGGGCGCTGGCGCCGACCGCGCCGGCGATCTGGTCGCCGGCCAACGCCGACGCGCGCTCCGAGACGCTGCTGATCGTCTCGGAAGGCGGCCCCAACAATCTCGATATCCATGGCGTCGGCACCAACGTGCCCGGCTACGAGGTGTCGTGGAATTGCTACGACCGGTTGATCAGCCACGAGATGAAGAGCGGCCCGGGCGGCGTGCCCTATTACGACCGCGACAAGTTCAAGCCCGAGCTCGCCGAGGACTTCAACGTCGGCGACATGTCGGCGACCTTCAAGCTGCGCAAGAACGCCAAATTCCACGACGGCACGCCGGTCACGGCGAAGGACGTCAAATGGTCGCTCGATCGCGCGGTCAGCGTCGGCGGCTTCCCGACCTTCCAGATGAGCGCGGGCTCGCTGACCAAGCCCGAGCAGTTCGTGGTCGTCGACGACCATACGGTGCGGGTCGACTTCCTGACCAAGGACAGGCTGACGATGCCCGATCTCGCCGTGATCGTGCCCTGCGTCGTCAACTCCGAGCTGGTCAAGAAGAACGCCAGCGAGAAGGATCCGTGGGGTCTCGAATTCACCAAGCAGCAGACCGCGGGCTCCGGCGCCTACAGGGTGACCAAATGGACCGCCGGCACCGAAGTCGTCATGGAGCGCAACGACGACTGGGTCTCGGGCCCGATGCCGAAGATCAAGCGCGTGATCTGGCGCATGGTGCCGCAGGCCGGCAACCGCCGTGCGCTGCTCGAGCGCGGCGATGCCGATATCTCCTACGAACTGCCGTTCAAGGATTTCCAGGAGATGAAGGCGAACGGCAAGCTCAACGTGGTCTCGCTGCCGTTCTCCAACGGCATCCAGTACATCGGCATGAACGTCACCAAGCCGCCGTTCGATAATCCGAAGGTGCGGCAGGCGATGGCTTATGCGATGCCGTACCAGAAGATCATGGATGCGGTGCTGTTCGGCCTCGCCAACCCGATGTTCGGCGCCGCCAAGGACAAGCCGACCGAGGTCGCCTGGCCGCAGCCGACCAAATACAACACCGACATGGAGAAGGCCAAGGCGCTGCTTGCGGAGGCCGGCTACGCCAACGGCTTCGAGACCACGATCTCGTTCGACCTGAATTTCGCAGGGGTCAACGAGCCGCTCTGCGTGCTGGTGCAGGAGAGCCTCGCGCAGCTCGGCATCAAGACCACGATCAACAAGGTGCCCGGCGCCAACTGGCGCACCGAGCTCACCAAGAAGGAAATGCCGCTGTTCACCAACGTGTTCTCGGGCTGGCTCGATTACCCCGAGTACTTCTTCTACTGGTGCTATCACGGCAACAATTCGATCTTCAACACCATGAGCTACAAGTCGCCGGCGATGGACAAGCTCATCGACGGCGCGCGTATCGCCGCCGCCAATGGCGACACCGCGGCCTACGACGCCGACGTCAAGGGCTTCGTCGATCTCGCCTTCGCCGACATCCCGCGCATCCCGCTCTACCAGCCCTTCGTCAACGTCGCGATGCAGAAGAATATCTCCGGCTACGAATACTGGTTCCACCGCCGCCTGGATTATCGCGCGATGGCGAAGGGGTGAGGGTGATGCGGGCTCGCGATGCATGCGCGTGTGCAAGTGAGGTGAGCACACCCCTCAGGCTCCCTCCCCCCTTGCGGGGGAGGGCATTCGCATATGGCAAAAGAACTTCGTCGTCCCGGACAAG
>NZ_DDOP01000054.1:203-14414 GCF_002341725.1 Bradyrhizobium sp. UBA2491 | reverse complement strand
TCGTAGGCGAGCCGGTCGAGCAGTTCGGCAAAGCGGTTCACGATGTCGCCTCGCCGTCGGGCTTGGCCTCGCCTTCGCCGAAGCGGCGCTTGGCCTCGACCTCGGCCTTCCGCTTGGCCTCTTCCTCGTGGCGGTGTCGCTCGTCCTCAGCCTTGCGGCGGACCTCGGCGGCCTCGCGCTCGGCCTTCTCGGCAGCTTCGCGGACGGCACGGCGCTTGGCTTCCTCTTCGGCCTGGCGGCGCTCCTCGATATCGCGCTGCCGCGCATCGGCGAGCGCGCTGGCCCGCGCGGAACGCTCGTCTTCGGTCAGGGTCGGCAGCACCACGCCGGAGCGGGTGTTGCGCTGCTGCTGGCCGGCAGGCGGCCCGGAGGGGCGGCCCATCGGCGGCCGGGGCGCGGGCGGCGCGGGCTTTGCAACCACGGGTTCCGGCGCATGCGTCTCGCCCGGGCCATCGCCGCCGATGCGGCGCTTGCCCCGTTTCTCGACCACGACCTGCTTGGTCCGGCCGTGGCTGAAGCTCTGGCGCACGGTGCCCGTCTCGACGCGCGGCTTCAGCGACAACGTCTTGCTCGGGACACTCAGAGTTTTGTCGCCAGGGGTCTTGGTATCAACCATTCAGCAGTCCTAATCTCGTTTCGCTGTGCGTTTGCCGCACAAATCCTTCAATGCGTCGTTCTTCTGCTGAGCATGATCCGGTCGGAAAGACGGCGTCCGCCTTCCCGGATCACGCTCTGGAATTTCTGGCCGCTTCGGCGGTCTTGTCGTCGTCGGCCATCCGGTATCGGACCAGCATCTGGCAGCGCGACAGGAACGTCTTGCTCGCTGGGCCCGCGAGCAGCGCAGCATGTATCACATTTGACCGCCCAAGTGCCAAATCCAATTCTTCCGACGTCAAAACATTGACGACGGCGATTACCGGCGATTCACCACGTTTTTCGCCCCTTTGCCGGAGGATCGCGTCCAATTTGCGGATTCCGTCCGCAGCGCCGTCGGAAGCGTGGATCAGGGCTGCAGTTTCGTTCCGGTTGAGTGCGTCCTCGACCTTGCCGAAGCCCGCGACCACCTGGCCGGCCTTGGCGGCCATCGCCAGGGCCTCGGTGAGGCTGCGCACCAGGAGTGCATCGGTATCGGTGGGAAGGGTCGGCGCGACGCGGACGTCGCGCTTGAATCCCTTGCTAAATTGGTGACGACGGACGGCTTCCGCAACACTCCGCCGCGACGCCGAAATCCATAGCCCGCGGCCGGGCAGCTTGCGCTTGAGATCCGGGATCACCTCGCCGGTGGGCGAGACGACGAACCGGATCAGCTCGTCGATCGGACGCACCTCGCGGCTGACCGCGCACATCCGCGTGGTCGCGGACTTCTGCGTCCGCGGCCCATCGTCGAGATCGGGGTCAGCCTGAGCGAGCATCCGTGCGCCATCTCCTTACGACGCCGCTGTTTCTGCTTCGGCGGCGTCGGCCTCCTCGGCAGGCTTGGCGAGGTCGGCCTCGGTGATCCAGCCGGCCTTGAGGCGGGCCTGCATGATCATCGCCTCGGCCTCGTCGCGCGAGATCTCGATGCCGTCGAGGAACCCGGCATGCTTGGTCGGCTCGCTGCCTTCCTTGCGCTCGGTCCAGCCGACCAGATCGTCGGTGGCGCAGCCGGCGAGGTCTTCGACGGTCTTCACGTCGTTTTCGCCGAGCTTCACCAGCATCTTGCCGGTGATGCCGGGGACGTCCTTCATGGCGTCCTCGACCCCGAGTTCCTTGCGCTTGGCCTCCAGTTCGGCTTCCAGTTGCTCCAGATACTCGCGCGCGCGGGTCTGCAACTCGGTGGCGGTCTCCTCGTCGAAGCCCTCGATGCCGGCGAGCTCCTTGACGTCGACCATCGCAAGTTCCTCGACCGAGGTGAATCCTTCCGAGGCGAGCAGCTGGCCGACCACTTCGTCGACATTGAGCGCTTCCATGAACACCCGGGTCGAGTTCTCGAAATCGGCCTGCCGCCGCTCGGACTCTTCCTGCTCGGTCAGGATGTCGATGTCCCAGCCGGTGAGCTGCGAGGCGAGGCGGACGTTCTGGCCGCGGCGGCCGATCGCCAGCGAGAGCTGGTTGTTGGTGTCGGGGACCACGACCTCGATGCGCTCGCGGTCTTCGTCGATCACGACCTTGGCGACTTCAGCCGGCGCCAGTGCGTTGACGACGAAGGTCGCGATGTCGGGCGACCACGGGATGATGTCGATCTTCTCGCCCTGCAGCTCGTTGACCACGGCCTGCACGCGCGAGCCGCGCATGCCGACGCAGGCGCCGACCGGGTCGACCGAGGAATCGCGCGAGATCACGCCGATCTTGGCGCGCGAGCCCGGATCGCGGGCGACCGCCTTGATCTCGACGATGCCGTCGTAGATCTCGGGCACTTCCTGCGCGAACAGCTTCGCCATGAACTGCGGATGGGTGCGGGACAGGAAGATCTGCGGGCCGCGGGTCTCGCGGCGGACGTCGAAAATATAGGCGCGGACACGGTCGCCGTTGCGGAACACCTCGCGCGGCAGCATCTCGTCGCGGCGCACGATGGCCTCGCCGCGGCCGAGGTCGACGATCACGCTGCCATATTCGACGCGCTTGACGATGCCGTTGACGATGTCGCCGATGCGGTCCTTGAATTCCTGGTACTGCCGGTCACGCTCGGCCTCGCGCACCTTCTGCACGATGACCTGCTTGGCGGACTGCGCGGCGATACGGCCATATTCCAGCGGCGGCAGCGTATCGGCGATGGTGTCGCCGACCTGGGCGCCCGGATTGGCGCGCTGCGCGTCGAACAGCGAAATCTGGTTGGAGGAGTTCTCGACGACATCGACCACCAGCATGTGGCGGGTCAGCCGCAGCTCGCCCTTCTTGGCGTCGATCTCGGCATGGACGTCGGTCTCGCTGCCATAGCGGGCGCGGGCGGCCTTGGCGATGGCGTCTTCCATCGCCGCGATCACGATGGAGCGGTCGATCGACTTTTCGCGCGCAACTGCGTCTGCGATCTGCAGCAGTTCGAGTTTGTTGGCGCTGACTGCCATGGCTTAGTCTCCTTCGAATGGATCGATCTCGCCACGGCGCGCGCGCTCGGCGGCCAGGCGGTGCTTCTTGGTGTTGGTCGGCGCCGGCTTCGCGCCGAGCTTGTGATCGGGTTTGGGTTTCGGCTTCTGACTCTTCGCCGGATCGCTGTTCCTGGCGTGGGCCGGCTGCTGCGGCGCGAGGCCGAGCTCGCGGCGCATCTCGCGCTCGGCGGCCTTGCCGCGGCGCATCGATTCCTCGATCAATTCGTCGGTCAGCACCAGCCGGGCGTCCGAAATGTCTTCCATCACCAGCAGGACCTCGGCGTCCTCGGTCGGGCGCGGATCGTCGCGCCTGAGGCGCACCGTATCGCCCTCGACGCCGGCGAGCAGGCCGCGGAACCGCTTGCGGCCCTGATGCGCCACCGCCATCTCGACCTTGACCAGATGCCCGGTGTAGCGCTCGAAGTCGGAGCGGCGCACCAGCGGGCGGTCGATGCCGGGCGAGGAAATCTCCAGCCGGTAGGCGCGCTCGATCGGATCGGCGACATCCAGCACCGGCGACAGCGCGCGCGAGATCGCCTCGCAATCCTCGAGCTGCATCGAGCCGTCGGGCCGTTCCGCCATGATCTGCACGGTGCAGCCGGCGTCGCCCGAGACCTTGATGCGCACCAGGCGGTAGCCCATGCCCTGCAGCACCGGGACTGCGACCGCGGCCACGCGCGCCGCGACCCCTGGCTCGACGACGAGCCGCGGCTCGGCGAGCAGTTCGGTGTCCACGGACGTGGCGGTCGGATCGGTCATATCCAGTGTCAAAGGCTGTCTGAGGTCTAAAGCTGGTCTGAGGTCTGTTGTGTTGTTCTGGAGGCCTTAAGGGGCCGCTAACGCTACCCAAACTGGACCCGGCCCTGCCGGGTTTCGTCAGGTAATAAAAAAGAGCGGGTCCCGGGGGGCCCACTCTCCTACGCGATCGTATGAGATACCATAAGTTGCGCTGGATATAGCCCTTTTGCCGGGGTCCGGCAAGGCCTCCAGGCCGTGCGCAGGGCGATTTTGCGGCTCCCGATGCGCAGCTTTGACCTAACCCTCCGTTTACGAACCGGACCATAGATTGTCGAAAATCGGCAGAAGTGGCCGGTTTGGACAGGCTCATGACGACAGCCCCCGTGCTGATCCCGGAACTCGACGATATTGTTCGCAGCGGCGACCCCAAGCGCCGGGCCGACGCCGCGCGTCGGCTCGGCGAGTTGTTCCTGCAGGGTGCCGCGAGCTTTCGCCCCGACCATATCGACCTGTTCGACGGGGTGCTGACCAGCCTGGTGCCGCATGCCGAGCTCGATGCACGGATCGATCTCGCCGAACGGCTGGCGCCGCTCGCCAACGCGCCGCGGCATCTGGTGGGGAAACTCGCCCGCGAGGACGATGTCGCGATCGCGGGACCGCTGCTGCGCCGATCGCCCGTCATCGACGACCAGGTGCTGGTCGAGATCGCCAATGCCAAGGGCCAGGGCCATTTGCTTGCGATGGCCGAGCGATCAAGGCTCTCGACCGCGCTGACCGACGTCATCGTTCGTCGCGGTGATCGCGATGTGGTTCGATGTGCGGCCGGCAATGCCGGTGCCGCGTTCTCGGACGATTCGTTTGCAAATCTGGTGCGGCGCGCCAGCCAGGACGGCGTGCTGACCTTGAAGATCGGCCGCCGCGACGATCTGCCGCCGGAGCATCTGAAGAGCCTGTTGGCCGGCTCGATCGACGTGATCCGCCGCCGCCTGTTCGACGTCGCCAAGCCGGACCGGCAGGCCGAGATCAAGCTGGCGATGAACGAGATCGAAGGCGTCATCGCGCAAGTCGAGGGCCGCGACTTCGCCGCCGCGCAGCGCGCGATCCTGGCGCTGCATCGCGCCGGCGAGCTGAACGAGGCAGCGGTGCTCGGCTTCGCCAAGGCGTTCAAATACGAGGAATCGGTGGCGGCACTTGCCGCGATGACCGGTGTGAAGATCGTCACGCTCGATCGCCTGATCGCCGGCGATCGTTACGATCCGATCCTGATCGCCAGCAAGACGATCGGTTTCGAATGGCCGACCGTGCGTGCCTTGATCATGATGCGGCTCGGGCCCAACCGCGTGCCGTCGCCGGCCGATATCGAAGGCGCGCGCGTCAACTTCGTCCGCCTGATGCCGTCGACCGCGCAACGCGTCGTGGATTTCTGGAAGTCGCGATAGTCGGCGGAGGCTAATCATTCCGTCATCCTGAGCAGCGCGTAGCGCGTCTCGAAGGATGCACGGCCCGGCCGGTGGCCGTCGACCCTTCGAGACGCGCGTTCCGCGCTCCTCAGGGTGACGGAGATGTAAAAAGACCTGCCAAACTCAAATCGGCCCGCTATGCTTTCCGCAAGGCGCGACACAGCGCCAAGGGAGAGATCGCCATGCTGACGGACGCCGACATCCAATCGCACGCCGCGCGGATCCGCGACGACGGATACACCGTGATCGAGCGCGCCGCCTCGCCCGAACTGGTCGAGGGACTGAAGGCGGCAGTCGAGCGGATCGAGCGCGAGCACGATCTCGGCCTTGCCCGGACGTCGTTCGAGGGCTTCAAGACGCTGCGCATCAACAATCTGCTGACTTATGACGATCTGTTCTGGGAAGTTCCGCTGCACGACAACGTGCTGCCGGTGGTCGAACGCGTGCTGGATCGGGAATGCCTGCTGTCGTCGTTCTGCTCGCTGGTGCTCGGCCCCGGCCAGGAGGCGCAGCCGATCCACGAAGACACCCAGTTGATACCGCTGCCGCGGCCGCACATCCCGATCACGATCAACGCGATCTGGGCGCTGTCCGATTTCCGCGCCGACAATGGCGCGACGCGGATCATACCGGCGAGCCACAAATTCGATTCGTCGCCGGAATATGGCAAGGAGTATCAGGCCGTCACCGCGACCATGCCGGCCGGCAGCGTGATGTTGTTCGACAGCGCGCTGTGGCATGGCGGTGGCGCCAACACCAGCGATGCCAGACGCTTTGCCTTCTCCTGCGCCTATTGCTGGGGCTGGATGCGGCAGCAGGAGAACCTGCAACTCGGCATTCCACGCGAGACCGCGGCGCGCTTCCCGCGCCGCCTACAGGAATTGTGCGGCTACAGCGTCTACAAGGGCCAGTTCGGCCACATCGACAATCACGATCCGATCGAGCTGCTCGGTCGCGAGCGCGGCAAGCGCATGGTGTGGGAGGCGACCGACGTCCGCAAGGCGCGGATGGCGGGGCAGGGATAGCAGCTTTCGTCATTCCGGGGCTCGCGGAGCGGGAGCCCCGGAATCCATTTCTCCTTCGACGCATGTGGCCTGATGGTTTCCGGGCTCGTGCTTCGCACGCCCCGGAATGACGACGTCAGGGCAAGCGCTTGAACCTCAGATACGCCGCCTTGCGCCCTTCGCGCTCGGCCTTGGCGCCGTAGCGCGTCATGGTGTAGTTCGGCCATGGCTCGCGCCAGTCGATCGCGCGCTCGGCGAGCCAGGCGAAGTCGGGCGAGCGCATCAGATGCGCCAGCGTCCAGGCGCAGTAATCGTCGATGTCGCTGACGAAGCGGAATTCGCCGCCCGGCGGCAGCAATCGCGTCATCGCCGCGACCGTCGCGTCCTGCACGAAGCGACGCTTCCAGTGTCGCCGCTTCGGCCAGGGATCGGGATGGATCAGGTCGATGCGCGTCAGCGAGCGGGCCGGCGCCCAGGCCAAGAGCTCGGCCGCGTCGCCTGCGAACAGGCGGATGTTGCCGATATTCTGCGCCTCGATCTGGGTCAGGATCTTCGCCATCCCGTTGACATAAGGCTCGCAGCCGATGAAGCCCGTCGCCGGAAAGGCCTGCGCTTCCGCGATCAAATGCTCGCCGCCACCGAAGCCGATTTCGAGCCTGACGTTTTCGATGCCGTCGTCAAACAATTCGGTCAACGCCTCCGGCGCGGGCATCGAGATGTCGACCGAAAGATGCGGCAGCAGGGTGTCGATCAGGTCGGCCTGATGCGGGCGCAGCTTGTGGCCCTTGCGCCGCCCGAAGAACGAACCGCGTGAATGGGCCGTCGCGCCATCATCAGGTGCGTCGCGATCATCGGTGTCGGCTGGAGCGGATATCATCGCAGCGTTTGATAGAGGCGGTGGAGCAGTCGCGCGCGCGGCTCGATCGACGAGATGTAGAGCTGCTCGTAGTGGGTGTGCGCACCCTTGCCATCGACGCCGAGGCCGTCGAGGGTCGCGGTATGCGGCGCGGTGAAATTGCCGTCGGAGCCACCACCGGTGAACACGTCCAGCAGCTCGAAGCCGAGCTCGGCGGCAAGCTCCTTGGCGTGTTCGTAGAGCGCGGCGCCGGCGTTGCCCTTCTCATAGGGCGGCCGGTTCAATTCGCCCGTGACTTTCACGGTGACGCCGTCGGTGCGCGAGGTGATGCCGAGGATCTTCGGCACCAGCTCGTCGGCGTCGGCCATGGTCGGCACGCGCATGTCGACTTCCGCATAGGCCTCTTCGGCGATCACATTCGGCTTGGTGCCGCCGCGGACCACGCCGACATTGACGGTGACGCCGCGCTTGAGGTCGTTCATTCCCTCCAGGGTCTGGATCACGTTGCCGAGTTCCCGGATCGCGCTGCGACCGTCTTCGGGTCGCGTGCCGGCATGTGCGGGCGCGCCCTTGATGTGGACGTCGAAGCGCGCAACGCCCTTGCGGCCGGTGACGATCTTGCCGCCGTCGCGCGCGGGCTCGGTCACCAGCACGTATTTCGCCTTGCGACCTTCGGCCTCGATCAGCGCGCGCGAAGTCGGGCTGCCGATCTCCTCGTCCGAAACATACATCTGGGTGATGCCGAGCGGCGGCCGCGCGTCATCGGCGCAGATCTGCCGGAACGCATGATAGGCGAGATAGGCGCCGCCCTTCATGTCGTAGATGCCCGGGCCGAACGCGCTGTCGCCTTCGATCCTGAATGGTAACCGTTCGATGAATCCCATCGGATGAACTGTATCGAGATGGCTCAGCACCAGGATGCCCGGCGCGGCCTGCCCCCAGGACGAGCGGGCGACGAGATGATCGCCGCAGCCGTCGCGTCCAGCGATTCGCTCCACCGTCGCCGGCAGGTCGCGATACTCGGCGGCGACGAGATCGGCCAGTTTGTTGACCTGATCCGGCCGCTCCGTCGGAGACTCGATCTCGACCCAGCGGCGAATGCCGTCGAGGATCGCCGCAGTTTCAAACGGGTTGCTGGACATCATGTTGTTGCCGCCTGTGGATTTGTTTTATCACTCAGCGCACGCACCAGATCATCATCCGGAAACGCACGCTGCGGTTTCGCGGAAAGATCATGCGCAAACAAGGCGCTAAAGCGCGGCAAGGCATCAGCCTCAACTGGTCGCGCTCCAGCCTGTGCCGGAATGGCATATTCCAGATTTGACGATCTCTCAAACGGATATGGCGCGCGATCACGCCTGTTCGGAGGCCTCGCGTGCCGCGATCTGCTCGACCAGTTCGACGATGCTGCGGCGGAGTTTGGCGTCCGCGATGCGTGTGAAGGCGCGGGTCAGGGCCAGGCCTTCGGCAGTTGCCAGAAAATCGGAGACGTAGGTCGGCGAGGAGCCCTCGCTGAAGCCGTCGGCGGTTTTGACGCCGCTTGGGCCACCGTCGAACAGGAAGGACACCGGCACCTGCAGGATCTCGGAGATCTGCTGTAGCCGGCTGGCGCCGACACGGTTGGTGCCCTTCTCGTATTTCTGCACTTGCTGGAACGTCAGGCCTAACGCCTCGCCCAGTTTTTCCTGGCTCATGCCGAGCATGATGCGTCGCATACGGACGCGGCTGCCGACATATTTGTCAACAGGATTGGGCGCTTTGGTGGACATCTCCAACTCTCCTAAGGGATTGCGCGCCCGTGGCTGAGGCAAGTTGGAAGTGGAGTATGCCTCAGGCGCCGGTGCCGTCAAATCCTGCAAGGAGGATCGGGACGAAATGCGGACAATTTGCGCAAAGGGGCTGACGGGACTTGTGATTTCGCGTGGAGCCGTACAATGCGAAGCGCACGGTCGATCTGTCAACTGGTGGAATCGCACTGAGGCGAATTTCGACGTTTTTTCGGGTTCGGCGACAACCGGCGATATACAGGATCAGGCTTTTCGCCTGACAAAACGTCTCCGCAATACGATTGCGAGGGCAACTAACACAATTACAGCGGCGGGGATGTTCCCGACACGCGCGTAGATCGTCGGCGGCAGCGCTGCCGGCAGGCCGGCATCGAGCACGCCCTCGATTCCGAGTCCGAGTCGTGCGACGATTCGCCCGAGCGGGTCGATGACCGCCGAGACGCCCGTATTTGCGGCGCGCACCAGCGGCAGGCCTTCTTCGATCGAGCGCAGCCGGGCCTGTTGCAGATGCTGATAGGGGCCGGTCGAGATTCCGAACCAGCCGTCATTGGTGACGTTGATGATCCAGCCGGGACGGTCGTCGCGGCTCACCACATTGCCGGGAAAGATCGCCTCATAGCAGATCAAGGGCAATGCGCGCGGTGCATTCGGAATATCGAGCGTGCGGCGGATCGTGCCGGGAATGAAGCCGCCCTGCACCTTGGTGAGCTGCACGAAGCCGAGCTTCTCCATCCAGTCCTGGAACGGCAGATATTCTCCAAATGGGACAAGGTGCAGCTTGTCGTAGACCGCGAGCACGCTGCCGTCATGGTCGATCACGTAGATGGAATTATAGGCGCGCGTGACGCGCACATTGGGCGGCAGATCGGGCGCGCGCACCGAGCCGGTGATCAGCACGGTTCCTTTCGGCAGCAGCGCGGCGATCTGCGCCATCGCATCGGCTTCGCGCGTCAGGAAGAACGGAAACGCGGATTCCGGCCAGATCAGGATGGTTGAGTCGCTCACACCGGTGGAGTGCGGTCCCGAGGCCCGATCCGACAATGTGAGATATTTCTGCATCACCGCCGCCTTGGCGGAGTAGTTGAACTTGGCGTCCTGTTGCAGATCGGGCTGCATGATGCGCAGCTTGACGCCATCGACCATCCTGGTCGGCGCCTGCGACAGGCGGACCGCGCCAAACGCCAGCATCGCCGCCAGAACCAGCACCGCGGTCACCGGTGCGCGCCATGGCTTGCGGCCGCGCGATGCGCCGTCGATCAGCACGGCCGGGCTTGCGAAGATCGCAACCGCCAAGAACGTCATGCCCCATAGCCCGATCAGCGATGCAGTTTGTGCCAACGCCAGCGGTTCGGTCAGCGCGTAGCCGAACGCGTTCCACGGGAAACCGCTCAAGAGATGGCCGCGCAGCCATTCTGAAATCGTGAGGCTGACCGCAAGCGCCAGCACGCGCGAGGCGTCGCGCGGCCAGATCAGCCGCGCCAGCGCGAAGCCGAAGGCAGTGAACAATGCGAGATAGGCGGGCAGGCCGAGCACCGCGAACGGCGTCAGCCAGGCGAAGGTGTCGGCATCGACGAAGAAGGCGTAGCCGATCCAGTACAGTCCCGGCACGAAATAGCCGAGGCCGAACCAGAAGCCGGACATCGCCGCCGCGGGCACGCCGCGCCAGCGCCCGGCCGCAGCGCCGTCGATCAGCCAGACCGCGATGGAGAAGGTGAGGAACAGCACCGGCCAGGCGTTGAACGGCGCCATCGCCAGCGAAGACAATGCGCCGGCCGCGAGCGCGAGCACCGCGCGCTTCCATCCCCAGGTCAGGATGACGGCAAGGCCGATCGATCGGAGCTTGTCGGAGAGCTTCACTGCGGACCGGCTCCTTCGCCGGGCGGCGGTGAATTGTCATTGGCCTGCGGGTTGCCGGAGTCCGGCGTCTGCTCACGGCGCCGTTCGCGTTCCTTGCGCGGCGCCGGGCGCTCCTTGCGCGCGGTGATCCGCACGCGCTTGACCCGCCGCGGATCGGCGTCGAGCACCTCAACCTCGTAATTCCCGGGGCCCGAAATCACCTCGCCGCGCACCGGCAGGCGGCCGACGAACGACACGAGGTAGCCGCCCAGCGTCTCGACCTCCTCGCCGGCGTCGCCGATCACGAAATCATCGCCGATCACCGAACGGACATCGTCGAGGCTGGCGCGGGCGTCGGCGAGAAAGGAGTTGTCCGCCTGCCGAACGATCGACGGCGGTTCGTCGGAATCATGCTCGTCGTCGATCTCGCCGACGATCTGCTCGACGATATCCTCGATCGACACCAGCCCGTCGGTGCCGCCATATTCGTCGACCACCAGCGCGAGATGGATGCGCGAGGCCTGCATCTGCGCCAACAGGTCGATCGCGCGCATCGACGGCGGGATGTAGAGCAGCTTGCGGATGATGTTGGCGTCCGCCAGCGGCAGCGCGAGATCGACGCTGCGCAGGTCGAGGCCGGCGGGAAAAGGCTTCTTGCGCTTGGTCTTGGTCGCGTCGGTGACGCGCGCCTTCGCGGTCATGAAGGCGAGCAGGTCGCGGATGTGCACCATGCCCTCGGGATCGTCGAGGGTTTCGTTGTAGACGACGAGCCGCGAATGCGCCGCGCTCTCGAACAGGCTCATCAATTCGCCGAGCGGAATGTCGCGCTTGACCGCGACGATGTCGGCGCGGTGAATCATGACGTCGGCGATCCGCCGCTCGTTGAGCGACAGGATGTTGCGCAGCATGGTGCGTTCGATCGCCGAGAAGCCGACGTCGTCGGGCGTCGAGGCGTCGAGCACCACCTGCAAATCGTCGCGCACCGAGCCGGCCTTCCAGCCGAACAATGTGCGGATCGCGCGCACCAGCCAGCCCTCGGCCGCCGGGCGCTGCACCTCGCCGTCATGCACCACGGCAGGCAGGTTGCTCACGTTGCGCGGGTTGTCATGGGTCGGTTCGGAATCCGGCATGTCAGGCGATCCGATCCGCATAGGGGTCGGGAATGCCGAGGGAGGACAGGATCTCGCGCTCGAGGTTTTCCATGTCCTCGGCATCGTCGTCATTCTCGTGGTCATAGCCGATCAGATGCAGGAAGCCGTGCACCGCAAGATGGCTCAAATGATGGTCGAACGGTTTCTGTTCGTCATCGGCCTCCCGCCGCGTCGTCTCGTAGGCGATCGCGATGTCGCCGAGCATGCGCGGGGCATCGTCGAGTCCGCCGGGGCCTTCCGGTTGCAGCGCCGGAAACGACAGCACGTTGGTCGGCTTGTCGATGCTGCGCCAATTGGCGTTGAGGGTGCGGATGCCGGCGTCGTCGGTCAGCATCACCGCAAGCTCGGCGCCGGCGACATCGGCGTCGGCGATTTCGGCGGCAGCCTCGATGGCGCGATGAATCACCGCGTCGGCATTGGGCTCGGCCTGCCAGCATTCGGCGGTGACGAGAACCTCGGTTGCAGGAAAAGCTGACACCTTCGTTTCAAAATCTGCGTTATGGCCGGAACCCGCATCGCGCGGGCTCGCGGCCGAAGCTATTGGGCTCAAGATCTGGCCTTTGCCGGCTTTTGCGGCAATCCCTCATAGGCGGCCACGATGCGCGCCACCAGCTCATGGCGGATGACGTCCTCGGCCTTGAAGTGCACCTGCGCGATGCCCTCGACGCCGTCGAGCAGCTTGACGGCTTCAGCGAGGCCCGAGGCCTGGCCGTGCGGCAGGTCGACCTGCGAGGGATCGCCGGTGACGATCATCCGGCTGTTCTCGCCGAGACGCGTCAGGAACATCTTCATCTGCATCGACGTGGTGTTCTGTGCCTCGTCGAGGATGATGGCCGCATTGGTCAGGGTACGGCCGCGCATGAAGGCGAGCGGCGCGATCTCGATCTCGTTGCCTTGCAGCGCGCGCTCGACGACCCGGGCATCCATCAGATCGTACAGCGCATCGTAGATCGGGCGCAGATACGGATCGACTTTCTCCTTGAGGTCGCCGGGCAGGAAGCCGAGCCGCTCGCCGGCCTCGACCGCCGGCCGCGTCAGGATGATGCGATCGACTTCCTTGCGCTCGAACAGCTGCGCCGCATGGGCGACCGCAAGCCAGGTCTTGCCGGTGCCGGCCGGGCCGATGCCGAACACCAGCTCGTGCCGCTTCAGCGCGCGGATGTAGGAATCCTGCGCCGCGGTGCGGGCGCGCACCGGACGCTTGCGCAGGTTGATGGTCTCGAAGGTCGGCTTCGCGGTCTTGTTGTCGAACTCGAACAGCGAGCCTTGCGCGATCACGGCGCGGATCGCGCCTTCGACTTCGCCCTGATCGAGATCGTGGCCTTCGACGGCCTGCGCATAGAGCGTCTCGAGCACGCGCCGCGCGGCGTCGCAGCCGTCGCGGGAGCCCGCGATGGTGAGATGATTGCCGCGCGAATCGACCACGACGCCGAGCCGCCGCTCGATCAGCGCCAGATTCTGTCCGTAGGGGCCGACCAGCGCGGATGCGGCGCGGTTGTCGTCGAAATCGATGACGACCTGAGTTTCAGGAGGCCGGGTCTCAGGTGGCATTTGCATGTCGCGGTCTGGTTTGCGGCTGGGAGCGAGCGAAGGCGAATCCGATGCGCTTTTGGGCAAGGATTTCAGGCTCCAATGGTCTGCGAAATGAGGCCGGGCGCTGCCGGCGTCGCCAGCTCGCCGATCAGGCTGTAGCGTTCGAGGCTGTCGATCCGCACGGAGCGGACCTGGCCGATGATGTCGGGCGAAGCCATGACATGCGCTGGCTGAAGATAGGCGGTGCGGCCGACGATCTGGCCGGGATTGCGCGCGGCGCGCTCGAACAGCACTTCCACCGTCGTGCCGATCGCAGCCCGGTTGAAGGCCGATTGCTGGCTGTCGATCAGTTCCTGAAGCCGCCCCAAGCGCTCGTCCATCTCTGCCGCTGACACCGTCTCCCGCATCTCCGCCGCCGGCGTGCCTGGCCGTGGCGAATATTTGAACGAATACGCCGCAGCGTACCCGATTTGCGTGACAAGCGCGAGAGTGGCGGAAAATTCTTCGCTCGTCTCCCCGGGAAAGCCCACGATAAAATCCGATGAAAAAGCAATGTCTTGCCGCGCAGCGCGAAACCGGTCGATGACCCGCCGGTAGTCATCGGCGGTATGCTTGCGGTTCATGGCGGCGAGAATCCGGTCCGATCCCGATTGCACCGGCAGGTGCACGAACGGCATCAGCTCGGGCAAATCGCGATGCGCCGCGATCAGGTCGTCGTCGACGTCGCGCGGATGGCTGGTCGAATAGCGCAGCCGCATCACGCCGGGAATCTCCGCGAGCC
>NZ_DDOP01000054.1:0-188 GCF_002341725.1 Bradyrhizobium sp. UBA2491 | reverse complement strand
GAATACGCCGCAGCGTACCCGATTTGCGTGACAAGCGCGAGGGTGGCGGAAAATTCTTCTCTGGTCTCGCCGGGGAAGCCCACGATAATGTCCGTGGTGATGGCCGCGTGCGGGATTTTCTGCCGCACTTCGTCAAGGATGGCCAGGAATTTCTTGGTCCGGTATGACCTGCGCATTTCCTTGAGCAC
>NZ_DDOP01000035.1:0-106103 GCF_002341725.1 Bradyrhizobium sp. UBA2491 | reverse complement strand
GATACCGGTTCGCGTGAAGAAAACGCGTCAAGACAAGAACCTAGAGCCCCGTTCCGATCCTATCGGAACGGGAAAGGCTCTAGTCACTTCAAGACCTGCACGATCCAATAGGTCGCGGCGGCGACCGCCGCCGACGCCGGGATCGTGATCACCCAGGCGTAGACGATCGAGCTTGCCACGTTCCAGCGCACGGCGGAGAGCCGCCGTGCCGCGCCGACGCCGACGATGGCGCCGGTGATGGTGTGGGTGGTCGACACGGGAACCCCGAGATAGGTCGCGATGAACAGCGTCGCGGCGCCGCCGGTCTCGGCGCAAAACCCCTGCATCGGCGTCAGCTTGGTGATGCGCAACCCCATGGTGCGGACGATCCGCCAGCCCCCCATCAGGGTGCCGAGCGCCATCGCGCTCTGGCAGGCCAGCACGACCCAGAACGGAATCTCGAAGGTGTCGCCGAGATGCCCCTGCGAGTAGAGCAGCACCGCGATGATGCCCATGGTCTTCTGCGCGTCGTTGCCGCCATGGCCGAGCGAATAGAGCGAGGCCGAGGCGAATTGCAGGATGCGGAAGGCGCGATCGACCGCGAACGGCGTCGAGCGCACCGACAGCCAGGACACGATCGCGACCAGCACCAGCGCCAGCAGGAAGCCGACCAGCGGCGACAGCACGATCGCGAGCAGGGTCTTGGTCAGCCCGCTCCACACCGCCGCCGAAATGCCCGCCTTGGCCATCCCGGCGCCGACCAGGCCACCGATCAGCGCATGCGAGCTCGACGACGGAATCCCCAGCGCCCAGGTGATCACGTTCCAGACGATCGCGCCGACCAGTGCGGCGAAGATCACGGTCGCGTCCACCACCGCCGGCTCGATGATCCCGGTGCCGATGGTGTTGGCGACATGCAGGCCGAACACCGCGAAGGCGATGAAATTGAAGAAAGCCGCCCAGAACACCGCATATTGCGGCCGCAGCACGCGGGTCGAGACGATGGTCGCGATCGAGTTGGCGGCGTCGTGCAGCCCGTTCAGGAAGTCGAACAGCAGCGCGACCGCGATCAGGATGGTGAGAACCGGAAGACCCAGCGTGGCGTCCACGTGATGGCCCCGCTTTATTGTTCTTTTTTGAGCATGATCAGATCGAAAAACCGCTGCACACTTTTCCGGATCATGCTCAGACCTGCTCGATCACGATGGAGTTGATCTCGTTGGCGACGTCGTCGAAGCGATCGGCCACCTTCTCGAGGTGATCGTAGATCTCCGCGCCGACGATGAAGTCCATCGTGTTAGCGTCGCGGTGCTTCAGGTACAGCTCCTTGAGCCCGATGTCCTGGAGATCGTCGACCCGGCCCTCGAGCTTGGTCAATTCCTCGGTGATCTGGGTCAGCAGCGAGACGTTCTGTCCGATCGACTGCAACAGAGGCAGCGCGCGGCCGACCAGGCCGGCGCATTCGACGATCAGCGCGCCCATCTCCCGCATCGGCGGCTCGAACTCGCGAACCTCGAACAGCATCACCGCCTTGGCGGTCGATTGCATCTGGTCGACCGCGTCGTCCATCGCGGTGATCAGGTTCTTGATGTCGCTGCGGTCGAACGGGGTGATGAAGGTGCGGCGAACCGCGGTCAGGACCTCGCGGGTGACGCTGTCGGCGTCGTTCTCGAACTGATTGACGCGCTGGCAGAAGACCGGGGTCTCCTCGCCGCCCTTCAGCATGTCCTGTAGCGCCTTGGCACACTGCACGGAGGTTTGGGCGTGGCGGGCGAACAGGTCGAAAAATCGCTCTTCCTTGGGCAGGAAGGCGCGAAACCAGCGCAGCATGTCTCAGTTCCATCGTTCCGGGACAGCCTGTTAGCGACTGTCACAAAACTGTCATAGAACATCTGACGCCAAATGCACCGGGCCCGACCGCCCGAACGGGCGGTCGTCCACTGCTATCGGCGAGGAATCGCCGGCCGCCTTGCCCCTACAGCGAGCGCCTGAGGATGTGGGCCAGTTCGCCAACCAGGCCGCGCCGGAACAGCAGCACGCAGGCCACGAAGATCACGCCCTGGATCACCGTCACCCACTGGCCGAAGCCGGCGAGATATTGCTGCATGGCGATGATGACGAAGGCGCCGACCACCGGGCCGAAGATGGTGCCGAGACCGCCGACCAGCGTCATCAGCACGATTTCACCGGACATCGACCAGTGCACGTCGGTCAGCGAGGCGTTCTGTGCCACGAACACCTTCAGCGAGCCGGCGAAGCCGGCCAGCGTGCCCGACAGGATGAAGGCGAGCAGCTTGTACTGGTCGGTCTTGTAGCCGAGCGAGATCGCGCGCGGTTCGTTCTCGCGGATCGACTTCAGCACCTCGCCGAACGGCGAGTTGATGGTGCGGTAGATCAACAGGAAGCCGGCCAGGAAGCCGACCAGCACGACGTAATACAGCACCATCGGCTTCGAGAGGTCGAAGATGCCGAACAGGCGTCCCTGCGGAATGCCCTGGATGCCGTCTTCGCCATGGGTGAACGGCGCTTGCAGATAGATGAAGTACAGCAGTTGCGACAGCGCCAGCGTGATCATCGAGAAGTAGATGCCCTGCCGCTTGATCGAGATGTAGCCGGTGACGAGGCCGAGCAGCGCGGCCGCGGCGACGCCGGCCAGGATGCCGAGCTCGGGCGGCAGCCCCCACACCTTCAGCGCATGCGCCGAGACGTAGCCCGCGGTGCCGAGGAACATGGCGTGGCCGAACGACAGCAGGCCGCCATAGCCGATCAGCAGGTTGAAGGCGCAGGCGAGCAGCGCAAAGCACAATGCCTGCATCACGAAGAACGGATAGATCCCGGTGAACGGCACCATCGCCAGCAGCACCGCCATCACGGCGAATACGATCATCTCGTCGCGCATCGCGCGCGGCGTCATCGGAAGTGTATCGTCGGTCAATGCTGACATATCAGGCCGCCCGTCCCGTCAGTCCCGTTGGCTTCACCAGCAACACCACCACCATCAGGACAAACACCACGGTGTTGGAGGCTTCGGGATAAAAATACTTGGTCAGTCCCTCGATCACGCCGAGCGCGAAGCCGGTGATGATCGAGCCCATGATCGAGCCCATGCCGCCGATCACGACCACCGCGAACACCACGATGATGAGATCGGCGCCCATCAGCGGGCGGACCTGGTTGATCGGCGCCGACAGCACGCCGGCGAGCGCGGCAAGGCCGACGCCGAGCCCGTAGGTCAGCGTGATCATGCGCGGCACGTTGATGCCGAAGGCCCGCACCAGCGTCGGATTCTCGGTGGCGGCGCGCAAATACGCGCCGAGCTGCGTCTTCTCGATCAGGAACCAGGTGGCAAGACACACCACCAGCGAGAAGATGACGACCCAGCCGCGATAGATCGGCAGGAACATGAAGCCGAGATTGACGCCGCCCTTGAGCTGATCCGGGATCGAGTACGGCAGGCCGGAGGAGCCGAAGTAGTTCTGGAACACGCCCTGCACGATCAGCGCGATGCCGAAGGTCAAGAGCAGTCCGTAGAGATGGTCGAGGCCGGCGAGCCATTGCAGCATGGTCCGCTCCAGGATCATGCCGAAGATGCCGACCAGGACGGGCGCGATGAGCAGCGCCCACCAATAGTTGATGCCGCCCAGATTGAGCAGGAAATACGCCACGAAGGCGCCCATCATATAGAGCGCGCCGTGCGCGAAATTGATGATGTTGAGCATGCCGAAGATGACGGCGAGCCCCAGACTGAGCAGCGCGTAGAACGAGCCGTTGATCAGTCCCACCAGAAGCTGTGCGTAGAGAGCCTGCATCGAATGAGCTTTCGCTAGATAGATGAAGCCCGCCGGCCACGCGCATGGCCGGCGGGCATGATCGTCACTTCTTCAGGAGCGCGCAGGTGCTCTTGTCGAGCGGCGTGAAGGCCTGGTTGCCCGGCACGGTGCCGACCAGCTTGTAGAAGTCCCAGGGACCCTTGGACTCCGAGGGCTTCTTCACTTCGAACAGATAGGCGTCGTGGGTGACGCGACCGTTGGCCTCGACCTTGCCCTTGCCGAACAGCGGATCGTCGGTCGGGATGGTCTTCATCTTGGCGACCACCTTGGCGCCGTCATGCGGATTGCCGCCGAGCGCTTCCAGCGCCTTGAAGTAATGCAGCAGGCCCGCATAGACGCCGGCCTGCACCATGGTCGGCATCGCACCGTTCTTCATCCGCTCCGAGAAGCGCTTGGAGAAGGCGCGGGTCTTGTCGTTGAGGTCCCAGTAGAACGTCTCGGTGAAGTTGAGGCCCTGCGCGGTCTCGAGGCCGATCGCCTTGACGTCGGTCAAGAACAGCAGCAGCGCCGCGAGCTTCTGGCCGCCCTTGACGATGCCGAACTCGGCCGCCTGCTTGATCGAGTTGGTGGTGTCGCCGCCGGCATTGGCAAGACCGATGATCTTGGCCTTGGAGGCCTGCGCCTGGAGCAGGAAGGACGAGAAGTCTGCGGTGTTGAGCGGATGCTTGACGCTGCCCAGCACCTTGCCGCCATTGGCGGTGATGACAGCCGTGGTGTCGCGCTCCAGCGCGGCGCCGAACGCGTAGTCCGCGGTCAGGAAGAACCAGGTGTCGCCGCCGGCCTTCACCAGCGCCTGCCCGGTCGAGTGCGCCAGCATGTAGGTGTCGTAGGTCCAGTGCACCGTGTTCGGCGTGCACTGTGCATTGGTGAGGTCCGAGGTCGCGGCGCCCGAATTGATGTAGACGCCGTTCTTCTCCTTCACGACGTTGTTGACCGCAAGCGCGACGCCGGAATTCGGCACGTCGACGATGGTATCGACCTTGTCGACGTCGAACCACTGGCGGGCGATCGTGGTGCCGATATCGGGCTTGTTCTGGTGATCGCCGGAGATCAGGTCGATGGTCCAGCCTTTGGCCTTGAGGCCACTGTCCTCGATCGCCATCTGCGCCGCCAGCGTCGAGCCGGGACCACCGAGGTCCGCATAGAGGCCGGACTGATCCGACAAGACGCCGATCTTGACGACCTTGTCGTCGGCGGAGGCAATGCTGGCGATGCTGAGCGCCATCGCAGTGCCAAGCAGAAGCGCGGAGATCCTGTTCTTCATCTGGTATTTCCTCGTCCTAAATTTTCTGACTCTGGCGATCTCAGACGCCGAGATAGGTATGAAGCTTGTCCATATTGGCCGACAGTTCGGTATTGGAGAAGCCGTCGATCACCTTGCCGTGCTCGACGATGTAGTAACGGTCGGCAACCGTCGATGCGAAACGAAAATTCTGTTCGACCAACAGGATGGTAAAGCCCTGCGACTTCAGGCGCGCAATGGTGTGCCCGATCTGCTGAATGATGACCGGCGCCAACCCTTCGGTCGGCTCGTCCAGCATCAGGAAGCGCGCGCCCGTGCGCAGGATGCGCGCAATCGCCAGCATCTGCTGTTCGCCGCCCGAGAGCTTGGTGCCCTGGCTGTTGAGACGCTCCTTGAGGTTCGGAAACAGCGTGAAGATCTGGTCGAGCGGCAGGCCGCCCGGGCGCACCACCGGCGGCAGCATCAGATTCTCGCGCACGTCGAGACTCGAGAAGATGCCGCGCTCTTCGGGACAGAACGCGATCCCCATCCGCGCGATCTTGTCGGAGGTGGCGCGGATGATCTCCTTGTCGTCGAAGCGGATCGATCCGGAGCGCTTGCCGATCACGCCCATGATCGACTTCAGCGTGGTGGTCTTGCCGGCGCCGTTGCGGCCGAGCAGCGTCACCACCTCGCCTGCCCTGACGTTGAAATTGATGCCGTGCAGGATGTGGGATTCGCCGTACCAGGCCTGTAGATCCTTGACCGTGAGCACCTCGGCTCCGGCCGCGGCCACGGGCTTCTCCGCCAGTTTTGCCTCAGCCATGACCCGCTCCCAGATAGGCTTCCTTGACGCGCTCGTCCTTGGAGAGGTCGGCGTAATTGCCCTCCGCCAGCACCTGCCCGCGCGTCAGCACGGTGATGATGTCGGAGAGATTGGCCACCACCGAGAGGTTATGTTCGACCATCAGGATGGTGTATTTGGCCGAAATCCGCTTGATCAGCGCCGCGATCTTGTCGATGTCCTCGTGGCCCATGCCGGCCATCGGCTCATCGAGCAGCATCATCTCGGGGTCGAGTGCCAGCGTCGTTGCAATTTCAAGTGCGCGTTTGCGGCCGTACGGCATCTCGACCGCCGGCGTATTGGCGAACTCGCTCAAACCGACGTCGTTCAGGAGTTCGTGGGCGCGCGGATTGAAGCGGTCGAGCACGGTCTTGGAACGCCAGAAATCGAATGACGAACCGTGCTGCCGCTGCAGCGCGACGCGGACGTTTTCCAGCGCGGTCAGATGCGGAAACACCGCCGAAATCTGAAACGAGCGGACCAGCCCGAGCCGCGCCACGTCGGCCGGCGGCATCGCGGTGATGTCCTGGCCCTTGTAGCGAATCTGGCCGCCCGTCGGCTTCAGGAATTTGGTCAGCAGATTGAAACAGGTCGTCTTGCCGGCGCCGTTCGGCCCGATCAACGCATGGATACTGCCGCGACGCACCTTCAGCGCGACGTCGCGAACGGCAAAGAAACCGGCGAATTCCTTGGTCAATCCGCTGGTTTCGAGAATGAACTCATCGGCCAAATAGATTCCCCCATACGCCATCGCCGCGAAGCCCGTCGCCCGCGTGGCCAGATTTTTTCATGTCCGACAGGTCGTCCGATCCGTCTTGGAAACCGTCCCGGGCCCGTCGCCTCCGGGCCGGAATATGCCGTCATCTGTGGCGGTTACGCAAGGTGGAAAGCTGTGCAGTGCGATATCGTCACCACCGGTTCCGGTTGATCCTTAGTCGAATGGTATTTGGACGGGCTTTGCGCCGGGGAAAGCGGTCGTTAACGGTGTTTTCCTCCGGACATCCGCTTTCATCAAATATTTCCGCCTGTCACCGAAACTCTGGCCATTGCAGTACCAATGGCGAGTGCCTTGCATTTCGAGAGCACCAATTCCACGGTCGTCAAGTCGATCCGGCAACGTGATTTCCTGAACACGTGGCTGCGGCTTTATGCCCGGACCCAGACCATCCCGCGGATCGATGAGTTTCGTCCCGCGCGGATCGAGGAAGATTTGCCGGACACGGTGTTCTTCACCGTCGACGCAACCGCGCAGCCGCCGCGGCTGACGATCGAGAGCGACGGCACGCGGATGGCCACCGCCTACGGGCACAGCGGCAAGGGCCGCCTGCTCGACGACTATCTCGGCGCGCGGCTCGCGCCGGTCGTGATGCCGGTCTATCACGAATGCGTCGCCCGGCGCCTCCCCGCCTACACCATCGCCGATATCGACGACATTTACGGTCATGTCGTGGCCTATGAACGGCTGCTGCTGCCATTCTCCGACGGCGGCCCCGTCACGCACCTGATCGCCTCGCTGAAGACGATCAGCGAGAACGGCAGTTTCGAAATCCGCAATCTGATGCGCGGCAACGACGTGCCGCCGAACTTCAAGCTGTGCGCCATCATCGATCGCGACCTGTTCCACCGAGCCCCCGGCCGCATCCCGCTCGGGGATGTGCTTGAATTCGGCTGACCGATGCATTTCAGAAGTGCCGATCCATCGGTGGTCAAATCGATCACGCAGCGGGTGCTGCTGAACGCCTGGCTGCGCGCCGTGCGCAAGCCGGACACGCTTCCCATGCCGAGCGACTTCCACAGCGACGGCAGCGCCGACGAGCGCGCCGACATGATGGGCTTCGACGTCGAGGGTAGCGGCGACGCCGCCCGCTTCATCATCACGCAGGAAGGCGCGCGGCTGACGACGGCTTACGGCAACGAGCATGTCGATCCGCGGCAGCGCACCAACCGCTATCTGGACGATGCGATCGGGGCGGAGCGCTATGCAGGTCTCATCCTGTCCTATCGCACCTGCCTGGCGCGCAAGCGTCCGACCTATACGGTCGCGACGGTCGCGGACGCCGACGGCAAGGACGTCTCCTATGAACGGCTGCTGTTGCCGTTCGGGCGCGGCGACACCGTCGAGCACATCATCGGCTCGTACAAGGCGATCAGCATCGAGGGCGGCTTCCGGCTGCACAATCTGATGGGCGTGAAGGCGAAGGCGGTCCCGGTCGTCACCGTCCGCGCCGTGATCGACCGCAGGTTCGTGCCGGCGGATCATGCGGCGAGCCAGGATTCGGTCGAGCTGATCTAGCTCCCCGTCGCAAATCCGCCGAAACCAGCTCCGGCGCTATGGTTGCGCGTGGGGCGTCTTGGTCCGGTCCTGCGCCGGCCACTGTTCGGAGAGATCGGGAAGAACCTGGCCCTTGCCTGTCATCCGTTCGACCGTCAGGGCATAAACGGTAATCAGGTCGAGCCGCGGGAAGAAGTTCTTGGGCCGCACCGAGCCGGGTTTGCCGTACTTGATCATCAGCAACTCGCAGAAGTGCTGCTTGAACACACGGTCCTGCATGATGCGAACCGTGCCGAACACAATGACGCTCCGATAGGCCAGACCCGAGTCGCACTCGAAGCGGCCATAGTCAAACACGTCACCCGGCTCGTCGACCTCAAAGCACACCCGCGGTTCGCGTTCGATATTGGTTCGAAGGTGACCGCGCGCGCTGGTCCCGTGGAGCAGCACCCGATTGTCCGACCAGATGTACAACATGGGCAAACAGTACGGGTAGCCATCCTCCCCCACAGTCGCGAGCCGGCCGGCAAATCCGCGCTCAAGCACCCGCAACACCTGTTCTGTCGTGGCCGCCCTGTCGGCGCGTCGCAGCGAGATCGGTGCGCTCATTTGCTGTCCCTTGAACTCGTCCCACGGATTGAGCATAACCTCGAATGGTCCGGTCAAAAGGTCCACTTCATACGAATACGACATACCATTTTTCAAAACGCGATCTGCCGGTGAGCAACACTTGCGAACGAGGAGCAACGGCGTGAAGGAGCGGCGTCGGAGCTGGGGAAGTCTATATGCGTGGCAGCTGAACCGTCGCGGTGAGGCGCCGTTGTTCCGACAGCTCTATCTGCAGATCCGATCGGCGATTCTTTCGCAGAGCTTGAGGCCCGGCGCCAAGCTGCCGTCGACGCGTGAGCTTGCATCGCAACTCTCGGTCTCGCGATCCGCCGTGGTCGCAGCCTATGAGCAGCTGCTGGCGGAAGGATACGCCACCGGCAAGATCGGGTCCGGCAGTTACGTGTCGATCGACCTTCCGGAGCCGGTCGAAGGGCGGAGCCCTGCGCACGCCAGGCGGTCCGCAGCGCGGGCTCGATCGGCTACAGCCCAGACGCCTGTGTTCAGCGACTTCGTCGACGTCACCGTGCAGAGCGACGACCGTCCCTTCAACCTCGGCCGCACACTCGTCGATGGCAGGACCACGGAGCTGTGGCGAAAGTCGAGCGCACAGGTATTTCGTTCGCTCGGCCCCGATCACTTCGGCTATTCCGATCCGCGGGGCCTGCCCGAGCTGCGCAAGGCAGTCTGCGATTACTTGCGCGCCGCGCGCGCCGTTCGCTGCGATCCGGAGCAGATCGTGGTGACCTCCGGAACGCAGCATGCGATCGATCTTGTGATCCGGGTCCTGCGCCAACCGGATATGCAGGCGTGGATCGAAGACCCCGGCTATTCATTGACGCGACAGGCGCTGATCGCCGCCGGGGCGACGGCCCACCCTGTTCCGGTCGATGCCCAGGGCATCGACGTCGCCGCGGGCATCAGAACGGCGCCCAGGGCTCGCGCCGTCTTCGTGACCCCTTCCCATCAATTCCCGACTGGCGTCGTGCTGGCGATGGCGCGACGTCTCGAGCTTCTCAATTGGGCCCGCGACACCGGCGCCTGGATCGTCGAGGACGACTATGCAAGCGAGTTCCGCTATGCCGGGCGGGCGCTGGCGTCGCTCCAAGGCCTCGATGAGAGCGAGCGCGTGATCTACATCGGCACGCTGAACAAGGCGCTGTTCCCCGGCCTGCGGCTCGGTTACGCCGTCGTGCCACCTGCGTTGCTGAAGGCGTTCACGACCGCACGGTATCTCGTCGACCGGCAGCCTTCGAGCCTGGCTCAGGCGGTGGTCACGGACTTCATCGAGCAAGGACATTTCGCGTCGCATATCCGCAGGATGCGCCGGCAGTACAAGGACCAGCGCGACGTGCTTGTCGATTCACTGCGACGCCGTCTGGGCGAGGAGATCACTGTCGATCCCCCGGATCAGGGAATGCATCTCGTCGCACATCTGCGCGCCGGCCATTCGGACGTGGGCATCGCACGCGCCGCACGTAATCACGACGTGATCGTCCGTGCATTGAGCACTGCCTATGTCGCCGCGACGCCACGATCCGCGCTGATGCTCGGCTTCAGCGGATATCCCTGCCACGTGATCCCCTCGGCCGTGGCCCGGCTGGCCCGGGCTTTCGGCCGCGGGAAAACGCCGCGCACGTCCTAGCCCTTCTTGCGCGCTTTCGCCGGCACTTCCTTGGTGTAGCTATCCGGCTTGAAGCCGACGACGCGCTTCGGCCCGAGGTCGAGCACCGGACGCTTGATCATCGAGGGCTGCTCGGCCATCAGCGCCAGCGCCTTGCGCTCGTTCAGGCCTTCCTTGTCGGCATCGGGCAGCTTCTTGAAGGTGGTGCCGGCGCGGTTGAGCAACGTCTCCCAGCCCACCTCCTCGCTCCACTGCTTGAGCTTGTCCTTGGCGATGCCGGCCGTCTTGTAGTCGTGGAAGTCGTAGGCGACGCCGTGATCGTCGAGCCAGGCGCGCGCCTTCTTCATCGTGTCGCAGTTCTTGATGCCGTAGATGGTGATGGTCAAAGCCGTTCCCCACATGCGATTGCTGCGGGGGAAACTAGCCCCGCAGCACGCGCAGCACCAGATCAGGATACGCCGATCTCCACATCGGCGTTGCCGGCGTCCGCCTCAGGCCTTGCTGACGTCGATGATGGCCTGGACGAAGGCCTGCGGCGCTTCCTGCGGCAGATTGTGGCCGATGCCGCCGGTTAACTGGCGATGCTCGTAGTGCCCGGAGAACTTTCTGGCATAGGCCGCGGGTTCCGGATGCGGCGCGCCGTTGGCATCGCCTTCCATCGTGATGGTCGGGATCGCGATCACAGGCGCCTGGGCCAGCGTCTTCTCGAAAGCGTCGTACTTCGCCTCGCCCTCGGCGATGCCGAGCCGCCAGCGGTAATTGTGGATCACGATATCGACATGGTCGGGGTTCTCGAAGGCAGCAGCGCTGCGGTCGTAGGTGGCATCGTCGAACTTCCACTGCGGCGAAGCAATTTGCCAGATCAGCTTGTTGAAGTCGTGCCGGTTCTTGGCGTAGCCCTCGCGGCCGCGCTCGGTCGCGAAATAGAACTGGTACCACCATTGCAGCTCAGCCTTCGGCGGCAGCGGCACCTTGCCGGCCGCCTGGCTGCCGATCAGATAGCCGCTGACCGACACCATCGCCTTGCAGCGCTCGGGCCAAAGTGCCGCCATGATGTTGGCAGTACGCGCACCCCAATCATAGCCGCCGAGCACGGCCTTCTCGATCTTCAGCGCATCCATCAGCGCAATGATGTCGGCCGAGACCGCGACCGGCTGGCCGCTGCGCATCGTATCGTTGGAAAGGAAGCGCGTGCTGCCGTAGCCGCGCAGATGCGGCACGATCACGCGATAACCGGCCTCCGCCAGCGCCGGCGCAACGTCGGCATAGCTGTGGATATCGTAAGGCCAGCCGTGCAGCAGGATGACGGCGGGACCGGTGGCCGGCCCCATCTCGACATAGCCGGTGTCGAGCACGCCGGTGTTGATCTGCTTCACCGGTCCGATCGTTGTGTGAGCGCCGACCTTGACCGCGGGCGCTGCCGCCTTGGACTGCTCCTTGGACTGCGCGCTGGCCGATCCGATCAAGCCGAACCCGGAGGCGGCGAGGATGCCCCCGGCGAAGCCAAGGAAGTGGCGGCGGTGCTGGCTGAAGGACTGCGACATGGCGATCTCCTGAAGTCTGGTGTCGGGATCCAATATTGCAGAGCCCGCCTCCGTTCGCTTTCAGAGGACGTGGATTTGTCCTTCAGACCGTCGTGATTTTGGCTCCGCGCCGCCTGTGCTAGGTTCCGCCGCGGATTCAGCCACCGGCCGCCGGACTCTTCGGTTTGACTTACCATTTCAACGACTTGACCCTCGACTCTGAGCGCCGGGAGCTGCGGCGTGGCGATGTGCTGGTCGCCGTCGAGCCGCAGGTCTTCGACCTTCTCGAATTCCTCATCCGTGCCCGCGACCGCGTGGTCAGCCGCGACGAGGTGCTCGCTGCCGTCTGGCACGGCAGGATCGTCTCGGAGGCGACGCTGAGCAGCCGGGTCAACGCAGCGCGGACCGCAATTGGCGACAATGGCGAGCAGCAGAGGCTGATCCGCACCCTGCCCCGCAAGGGCCTTCGCTTCGTCGGCGATGTCAGGGAAGCCACGGTGCCCGAGCGTCCGCTTGTGGACGACACCAGTCCATCGCGGCCGAGCGAGGGTCCGTCGATCGCGGTGCTGCCCTTCACCAATATGAGCGGCGACCCCGAGCAGGATTATTTCGCCGACGGCATCGCCGAAGACATCACCACCGCGCTGGCGCGTTGCAGCCGCCTCACCGTGATCGCGCGCAACTCCGCCTTCACCTACAAGGGCAAGGCCGTCGATATCCGCCAGGTCGGGCGTGACCTCGGCGTCGGCTATGTGCTCGAGGGCAGCGTCCGCCGCGGCGGCGACCGCTTACGCATCACCGGACAGTTGATAGACGCCAGTTCTGGTGCGCACCTCTGGGCGGACCGGTTCGACGGCGCGGCCGACGATGTGTTCGATTTGCAGGACCGCATCACCGAGAACGTGGTCGGCGCCATCGAGCCGACCTTGCTGGTCGCGGAAGCCGAGCGGGTACGGGCCGCACCGCCCGGCAAGCTCGACGCCTATGACTGGCTGCTGCGCGCGTATAGCCTGAGGTACGAGTTCACGCCCGAGAGCATAGTGGCCGCGCTCGATTGCCTCGACCGGGCGCTGGCGCTCGATCCCGCCTACGCGCCGGCGCTGGCGGCATCGGCCTATTGCCACGCGATGCGCCATGTCCAGGGCTGGCTGAAGCCTGACGACGCCTATCGGGAACGCGCAGTGGCGCAGGCCTGGCGCGCGGTCGAATTGACACCAAGCGACCCGCAGGTGTTGTGGATGGCGGCGTTCGCGATCTGGAACATGGCCGACGAGATCGAGCCCGCGCGCGAATTGTTCGGCCGTTCGCTTGCGATCAACCCGAACTCGGCGATGGCGCTGGTGCTCAGCGGCTGGATCGAGGCGATGTGCGGCGATCAGCGCGCCGGCCGCGCCATGATCGAGCGCGCGCAACGGCTCAATCCGCGCGACCCGCGCGGCTGGTTCGCCTCCGCGGCGCTGGCGATCTGCGCGGTGCTCGACGGACATTTTTCCGAAGCGGTGACCTGGGCCGACAAGGCGCTGGCGCAGAACCGCCGCTTCGCGGTGGCGCTGCGCGTCCTGATCGTGGCGCTGGTGAAGACCGGCGAGACCGCGCGCGCGACCCAGATCGCGCGCGAGCTGCTCAAGGTCGATCCGGAGTTTACGATCTCCAGGTTCCTGTCGCGGATTCCGTTCCCGGTGCAATCGATGTCCGCGACCTATCGTGAAACCCTCAAGGCGGCCGGCGTCCCGGACTGATGCCGCCCCGGGGCACGAGCGACATTCGCCCGGTTTCGGAATATTAGAAAATACCGCTGAGTTGCCCGACGTGTCAAGTTGCCCGATCGCACGCTGGCCGCCGCCGGGCTGCTTTGCATGGGGTTGTTTTCGATATTTCGACGGCACGCCTTGCGACGGCCCCATCACGTCGTATTGCTAGCCCGTCGCACCCGGCTCCAGCGCTTCGCCGAGCTGGATCGGATGCGCCATGGTTTCGTGCAGCGCATCCTTGTCGAGCTCGCCCTCGGACAGGCTGATCACCACGCAGGCAACGCCGTTGCCGACCAGGTTGGTCAGCGCGCGACACTCGCTCATGAACTTGTCGATACCGACCAGGATGGCGATCGACTGGATCGGAATGTCAGGCACGATCGACAGCGTCGCCGCCAGCGTGATGAAGCCGGCCCCGGTGACACCTGATGCGCCCTTTGAGGTGATCATGGCGATGCCGAGAATGCCGAGCTCCTGCCAGATCGTCAGATGCGTGTTGGTGGCCTGCGCCAGGAACAGCGTCGCCAAGGTCATGTAGATGTTGGTGCCGTCGAGATTGAAGCTGTAGCCGGTCGGGATGACGAGGCCGACCACCGAGCGCGAGGCGCCGAGATGCTCCATCTTCTGGATCATCTGCGGCAGCACCGTTTCCGACGACGAGGTTCCGAGCACGATCAGGAGCTCGTCCTTGATGTAGGCGATGAAGCGGATGATCGAGAAGCCGGCCAGTCGCGCGATCGCGCCGAGCACGATCAGCACGAACAGGATGCTGGTCAGATAGAAGGTGGCGATCAATGCCGCCAAATTGGCGAGCGACCCGAGGCCGTAGGCGCCGACCGTGAAGGCCATCGCGCCGAACGCCCCGAGCGGCGCGACGCGAACGATGATGCGGATGATGCCGAAGAACATCTTGGCGGCCAGATCGATCGCCGCGGCAATCGGCTCGCCGACCTTACCCATCAGCGCGATGGCAAAACCCGAGAGGATCGAGATCAGCAGCACCTGCAACAGATCGCCGCGCGCCACCGCGCCGAGATAGCTGTCCGGAATGATTGCCATCAGATGGGCAACGATGCCCTCCGCTTTCGCCTGGGTGACGTAGGTCGAGACCGACTTCGGATCGATCGTGGACGGATCGATGTTGAAGCCGCGGCCCGGCTGCAACAGTTCGCCCACGATCAGGCCGAATGCGAGCGCGACCGTCGACACCAACTCAAAATAGATCAGCGTCTTCAACCCGACCCGGCCGACACGCTTGAGGTCGCCCATCGAGGAGATGCCGTGCACCACGGTGCAGAAGATCACCGGCGCGATCATCATCTTGATCAGCGCGATGAAGCCATCGCCGAGCGGCTTCAGCGCCTTGCCGAGATCGGGATAGAAATGCCCGATCAGGACGCCCAGCACGATTGCGATCAGCACCTGGACGTAAAGGATCTTGTACCAGGGCTGATGTTGGCGATGGACGGCGGGCTTGATCGCGTCTGTGGTCATGAGATGTCCCGGAGGCTAGGATTTGACTCAACTGGGGGTGCTATCTTGGCGGACCAGCGCGCACGCGACAATGCCCAATCGCAATCCTGGCCCAATCGCAAACTTGGCAAGCGGACCAACAGCCGGGCTCGCGTTCGCGGGCGGCGGCTCACGAATCTGTCATAGATTGCGACAGGCTCGCATCCGGAGGCTGAGGATGGAATTCACCACACTGTTTCTCGCCATCACCATCGCCATGCTGGTGGCCTGGCGTGGCCCGCGTCCCCTGGCGATTGGACTGTTCGCGGTGATCCTGGTCGCTTGCGCCGCGACCTTGCTGCACCACGCCACCGACCGCCTGACGCTGTCATTCTGAGGCGGCGATGAACGATACGCAGGCCGTCACCCTCAATGCGCTCGCGCTTTATGGCCTCGCGCTGCTGCTGGCCGCCGCCTTTGCCGCGCAACTGCTGCTGCATGAACTGCCCTGCCCGCTATGCCTGTTGCAGCGCACTCTGTTTGCCCTGCTGGCGATCGGACCGATCCTGAACATCCGTTTCGGGCCGCGTCCGAGCCATTATGCCTTGTCGCTGCTGACGGCCGTGCTGGGTGCCACCGTGTCCACGCGGCAGGTCCTGCTGCACATTCTCCCCGGCGATGCCGGCTACGGTTCGGCGCTGCTCGGCTATCACTACTATACCTGGGCGCTGATCGGATTCATCGCGGCGATCGTTCTGCTTGCCGCCATGCTGCTGTTCGACCGCCAGTTCGATCACCGCGCCATGCCGGGCGCCTCGCCCGGCAAATTCGCGCAAGGCGCCGTCTGGCTGGTGATCGGGCTGACGGCGCTGAACGTGCTCTCCACCCTGCTCGAATGCGGCTTTGGCGCCTGCGCCGACAATCCCGTCGTCTACGAGTTGCTCAAGTCAGCCAGCTAGGGCCGCTTGGGGATATTCAACCCGCGCTCCACGGCCGGCCGCTTGAGGCCGCGCTCTAGCCAGGCCGCGACGTGGGTGAACTGGTCGAACTCGACAAGCTCGCGCGCGCCGTAGAAGCCGACCAGGTTGCGCACCCAGCCGAGCATTGAGATGTCGGCAATGCTGTATTCGTCGTCCATGAACCATTGCCGTCCGGCAAGGTGCGTCTCCATCACGCCGAGCAGGCGTTTGGACTCGGCGACGTAGCGCTGCAGCGGCCGCTTGTCCTCATAGTCCTTGCCCGCGAATTTGTGGAAGAACCCGACCTGGCCGAACATCGGTCCGATGCCGCCCATCTGGAAATGCACCCATTGGATGGCCTGGTAGCGGCGCGCCGCGTCCGCTGGCAACAGCTTGCCGGTCTTCTCGGCGAGATATTGCAGGATGGCGCCGGATTCGAACAACGGCAGCGGCTTGCCGCCGGGGCCGTTGGGGTCGAGGATTGCCGGGATCTTGCCGTTCGGATTGAGCGACAGGAACTCCGCCGTCTTCTGGTCGTCCTTGTTGAAGTCGACCAGATGGACCTCGTAGGGCAGCCCGATCTCCTCGAGCATGATCGAGACCTTCACACCGTTCGGCGTCGGCAGCGAATAGAGCTGCAAGCGGTCCGGATGCTGGGCGGGCCAACGTTTTGTGATCGGAAAAGCTGACAGGTCGGTCATATCAGACATTCTTTTGCAGGGTTACGGTTCGACGGCTAATGTACGGAGCTCAGTGAAAGCCGCAAGGTCTCGAACCGGCCATGGATGATCAACAGACAAAGCTCGGCCTCTCCGACGACGAACTCGCGACACATCCGACCGTGTTCGCGACGGATGCGCTTGCCGGTCAGGTGGTCGTCGTGTCGGGCGGCGCTGGCGGTATCGGCCGCGCCATCGCCTGGCTGCTCGCCCGGCTCGGCGCCCACGTCGTCGTCGCGGGACGCAATGCCGACAAGCTCGCTGCGCTGGTCGAGCGTCTCGGACATCGCGGCCTGAAGGCGTCGGCGCATGTCGCTGATATCAAGGACCCGGACGCGGTCAACGCGATGTTCGACACGCTATGGGCCGCGCATGGCCGGATCGATCATCTCGTCAACAGCGCCGGCGGCCAGTTCCCGCAGGCCGCGATCGATGTCTCGATCAAGGGCTGGAACGCGGTCATCAACACCAACCTGAACGGCACCTGGTACATGATGCAGGCCGCCGCGCAGCGCTGGCGCGACCGCGAGCATCCCGGCAGCATCATCAATATCGTCGTGGTCACGACGCACGGGCTCTACGGCATCGCCCACAGCATCGCGGCGCGCGCCGGCGTGATCGGGCTGTCGCGCGCGCTCGCGGTCGAATGGGCGCCGCTGAACATCCGGATCAACTGCATCGCGCCCGGCGCGATCGAGACCGAGGGCTGGAACGTCTACAGCGAGACGGCGCGCGCCGCCTATCCGCGCTCCAACCCGATGATGCACCCCGGCACGCCGTGGGACATCGCGGAAGCGGCCGGCTACCTCGCGGCACCTTCCGGCAAATTCGTCACCGGCGAGACGCTGACCGTCGACGGCGGCGGCCAGCATTGGGGCGAGACCTGGACGACCGGCAAGCCGGACTATTTCAAGGGCGGCGAATAACGTATCTGCCGCCCTCGCCGATCCCCGCATCGGTCTATCAGAGCACGCAGCCGTAATGGGCCGACGACACCAGCCTGGTGTACTTGTCGTGCACCGACCCCGGCCGTATGGCCTGCGGGAGCGCGCGCCAGGCGGCCATGCGGCTCGCGATCTCATCGGCGGACAGCTCCACATTCAGGGTCCGTGCCACCGGGTCGATCACGATGGTGTCACCATCGCGCACCGCCGCGATAGGGCCGCCACGCGCCGCCTCCGGCGAGATATGTCCGATCAGGATGCCATGCGAGACGCCGGAGAAGCGACCGTCGGTGATCAGCGCAACGTCCTCACCGAGGCCGCGGCCCTGCAACTGGATCGTCAGCATCACCATTTCCGGCATGCCTGGCCCGCCGACCGGGCCGACATTGCGCACCACGATGACGGTGCCGGGCTTGATCGAGCCAGCACGGATCGCCGCCATGGTATCGGGCTCGGAGTCGAACACCCGCGCGGTGCCGCGGAAGGTGCCCTTCTCCAGCGTCTTGCCCGATAGCTTCAAGAGGCAGCTCTCGGGGGCGATATTGCCCTTGAGCACGCTGATATGCCGGTTCGGCGGCGCGATCGGGTTCGACACCGGCGAGACGATGTCCTGACCTGCCATCTCGTCGAGCGTCGGCACTGCGGCGAGATTCTCCGCCAGCGTCTTGCCGGTCACCGTCATGACGTCGCCATGCAGCAGACCGTTGCGCAGCAACTCCTTCATCACCACAGGCACGCCGCCGATCGCATGCAGGCTGCCCATCGCGAACGGACCATGCGGCTGCAAATTGGCCAACAGCGGAATCCGCTCGCCGACCGCCTGCACGCGCTCGATCGTGATCGGCACCTGTGCCTCGCGCGCCACCGCGAGCAGATGCAGGTACATGTTGGTCGAACCGCCCATCGCATAAACCGTTGCGATCGCATTCTCGAAGGCGCGCTCGGTCATGATGTCGCGCGGACGGATGCCTGCTTCGATCAGCCGGTACAGCGCATCGACCGAGGCGCCGGCCTGGGCACGCACGTCGGCGTGGATATCCTTGCCGGCGCCGTAATCGGCAGGATGTGAGGCGCCGCGCGGCAGCATCATGCCGATCGCCTCCGCGATCGTGCTCATGGTGTTGGCGGTGAACATCGCGCCGCAGGTGCCGCTGCCCGGCATCACATTGCGCTCGAGCTCGAGCATCTCGTCCGCCGAGATCCGGCCGGCCTCGTGCGCGGCCCGGCCCTCGGCATAATCCATGATGGTGAGGTTCTCGCCCTTGGCAGCCCAGGCGCCGAACGACACCCGCCCCGGCGAGCTGGTGCCGGGATAGAGCACGAGGCCGAACGCATTGGTGCGCGCCAGCGGCATCAGCGCCGCGGCACCGGTCTTGTCGCAACCGGAGATCACGATCATCGCATCGCCGTGATGCGCATAGTGGCCGATCTCGAAGCAATCGGCGACGACGTCCCGCGACACCAGACTATAGCCAGCCGTCGGCGATCCCTGGGTCAGCGCATCCGACACCGCCGGCGCACCGACGATCAGCCCCTGCCCGCCGCGCTCGGCGAGCAGCTCGACGAGGAGATCGGTGATGGTCCGCACCCGGTTGTTGCAGCGATGCGCATTGGTGTAGGCGCTCGCAATCGTGACCACGGCGTTGGTCGCGATGGCGCGGTCGGGCTCGAAGCCGGCCGCACGCAACTCGACGCGGGCTCGCTTCCAATAGTCGCTGCTGTCCTTGATCGCGCTGTCTTTGATCGTGCTGTCCTGGGTCACGATGATTTCCACCTTCTCATTGATTGTTGCGGGCCTGCCGGCGAGCCCGATACGCGCAGCTGGCCGATCAGCCGTTCTTGCCGTCGTCGAAGCTGACGATGACGGCGGCATTCGCGATCAGGATCGGGTCGTTGCCGAGATCGGACGGAATTTCGAGCCCGCCTGCGATCGCCTTCACCGTCTTGGTGCCATAGGGCAGTTCCTTGGCAACGGCCGCTATATCGACGTCTTCGGGATTGGGCACGGCGATCGTGACGTCGACGAACATGTCGTTGGCGGTCTTGCCGAGCATGCGGAAGAAGCCGAGGCTGGAATGGCGGATCGCATCGGAAACCGCGCGCTTGGCGGCCTTGGTGGCGTCACGGCCATGGACGTCGACGCCCATGCCCATTTCGGTGATACAGCGCACGCGTGTCATGAAGCTTTCCTGTTGTCGTTGGCGTGAGAGACCCTCACTCCTTCGACCCCGGCGCGCGCCGCGTCAAGCCTCGCCCCTCGCCTGGCTGACGCTGACGTGATTGCGCGCAAGCAGCCACGCCGCCAAGCAGGCCAGCATCGCCGCGGCCACCACCATGACGCTGGCCGCGCCCCAGCCCCACGCCGAGACCACCGCACCGACCGCGATCGGCCCGGTCACCTGGCCGAAATTGCTGCCCGTCATCAACAGTCCCATCATGACCGGAACCATCGTCGCCGAGCCTGCTGCCGCCGGCGCGGTCGCGAGCAAGGTCGCCGGGATCAGCCCGCCGGTCGCGGAGAACAGCAAGCACAGAACGAACGCACCCCAGCCGCCGAGCACGGGCAGGAAGATTCCGAGCGCGGATGCGCCCATCACCAGGGCTGCCACTGCGATCAGCAGAGGCCGGCTCACGCCGCGCGCCAGCAAATTGCCGGCCGCGAGATTGCCGAGGACGTTGCCGGCGGCCGCCAACGCGCTGAGCCCGCCGGCGCCCTGGCTGGACACGCCGAGGCGCGCGGTCAGCAGGATCGGCAGGAAGCTGAACAGGGCGAAGAACATCAGGCTGTAGAGCGCAAACAGCAGCATCAAGAGCGCCGGTGTACGGCGCCGCGCCAGCGCGGCGGCCTGCTGCATCAAGCCGGCGCGCGTCGGGCCGGTGCGCGACGGAACACCCGGCACGATGATAATGGCGAGGACGAACAGCACGGCGACGAGCAGCGCGCTGGCCCACCAGATCGTGCGCCAGCCATCGAAGATCGGCCCTGCGACCAGGGCCAGCGCGATCCCGAACGGCATCACGCAGCTCCACACCGCCATGGTGACGTCGCGCGCACCGTTACCGACGACGCGGTCGAGCAGCGCCGGGCATGCGACCATCACCAGCAGGAAGCCGAGCCCCTCCAGCATGCGCGACGCCAGCAGCACCGCGAGCTGCGGCGCGAGTGCGCCGGACGCCGCGCCCAGCGCGATCGCCGCGAGGCCGCACAGCAGCACCCTGCGCGCGCCCACCGCGGCGATCACCACGCCGGCGGGGACGCTGCCGAACAGACCCAGCACCGCGAAAATCCCGGCGACCGTTCCCACCGCCGCGAGGTCGATGCCGAGGCTCCGTTGCAGCATCGCTGCTGCGATCGGCACCTTGCCGACCTGGAGGGCGGCGCCGATCCCGCAGCCCATCACGATCGCGACCGTCGCCCATCGCTTCGCCTCGCTCTGCCGCGCCACGGCCGTCTCGATCGTCATGCGTCCACCTCGCCTCGAGGCCAGCAGAAATAGCGTTTCGCGGCCATCGACAGGAGTGATATGTTTTGCATCTCCTTGATCGATTTCATAGATCATGCTCGATAACCTCACGCTCGATCAGATCCGCGTCTTCGTCACCATCGCCGAGAGCGGCAGCTTTCGCGCCGCCGCGACCAGGCTGGCGCGGGTGCAATCCGCGGTCAGCCATGCCATCGCCAACCTCGAGGCCGAGCTCGGCATCATGCTGTTCGACCGCAGCAGCCATCGTCCGGTGCTGACGGCCGAAGGCAAGGCGCTGCTCGGCAACGCGCGCGACCTCCTGCTCCGGGTCGATGCGATGCGGGCACGGGCCCATGGCCTCGGCGACGGGGTGGAGTCGGAGCTCTCGCTCGTCGTCGACACGCTGTTTCCGATCGCCGCGGTCGGCGCAGCGCTGACCGAGATGCGGGCGGCTTATCCGTCGGTCAGCGTGCGGCTCGCGGTCGAACCGATGGGCGGCCCGATCGCCGCGCTCACCGAGCGGCGCAGTGCGCTCGCCGTGACGGTCGGCGAGGATTTCCGCGATCCCCGCCTCGCGCTCGATGCGATCTGCGCCGTGCAGATGGTCGCCGTCACCTCCGCACGCCATCCGCTCGCACGCCGCGGCCGCAAGACCGTCGCCGATCTTGCCGATCATTTGCAGATCGTGCTGTCGGATCCGACGCCGCTGTCGGAGGGCCGCAGCTTCGGCGTGCTCTCGCCGCAGATTTGCAGGGTCAGTAATCAGGACACCAAGCACGCCATGATCCTGGCCGGGCTCGGCTGGGGCCGCCTGCCGCTCTGGCAGGTGGCGCGCGACCTGAGGGAACGCCACCTGGTGCGGGTCGAGACCGGCGCGCTCGGCCGCAACGCCGCGGTTGCGATGGAAGCCTATCTGGCCCGCCGGCTCGACGACCCGCTTGGCCCGGCCGCACGCGCGTTTGCCGACGCATTGACACGGATTGCCGCACAAGGCGACAAGCTGGAAACCAAGGCGAAGGCGGCAGGGACACGCTGAGGAAGGCCGCTGCACCGCCGTCTCCCCCTTGCGGTCGCAGGGTTCCCGTTCAGTCCTCGATCTCGCCGCTGCGAATCGCGAGCCGGATCGCCTGCGCCGTGGTCGCGACGCCGAGACGAAATCGTGCGCGGCGGAGGTGGTTTTCCACCGTTCGCATCGATAGCCCCAGCGACGCCGCGATGTCGGCCTGTCGTCGTCCCGCCGCGGTCCAACGCAGCACTTCGCGCTCGCGCGGTGACAGGCTCGACGGACCGTTCGGCGCATGCGCCTGCATCAGCCGGCGGGCAGCACGAAACGCCGCGACGCCGACCATCGTCAGCACCACGCGGGTCTGCGCCGACGCCTCGATCCGAGTCCCGGCAAGGCTCATCGCACCTTCAAGGCCGGTTCGCCCGAACACCGGGACCTGTAATCCGTGAAAGCCAGGTCCGCGCGGCGTGCGGACCACGCGATACTTCTCGCCGCGCGCCGACATCACCTTGGTCCAGAAGAAGGACTGATCCACGTTGAGGAAATTGCGCGTCACCGGACAATGCCTGACATAGGTTTCGGCATCGATCGTCACGCCTTTGCCGAACCAGTCACCTTCGACCCAGTAGATCTTGTCGACCAGGTCATCGCGCGCCGGGGATGCCGAGAACATCACGAACCGGTCGTAACCGAGCGGCACGCCCGCCGACCGCACGGCCGCCTGAATCGCGGGCAAGCTTTCGCTGTCCTCGATTGCGACCACGGCTTCGATGTAGCGGTCCATGTTGATGCCATCATGTCCCGGGAACCGCTATTGAGCACGCCCGGACGCATTGAGGACTTTCCCTCAAGCGACGCGGACCTGCAAGCCGCGCGGCGCTGTCCGATGGCAGGCGGCGTGGCAGTTCGCCGCGCCGTCTGCAACTTCGGCCTTGCCCTCAGCGCTCGGCGAGCGCATCGAGCAAGGCCTTCGCGGCCGCCTTGCCGACATTGTTGGCGGCGAACGGGCTGTCACCGGTGATCAACTTGCGATCCTGATACGTCTTGCCGGTGATATCCTTGTTGAGAATCTCGACGCCGAGCGCCTGCAGCCGTTCGCCGAACGCCCAGGTCAGCGCACCCGGCATGTAGCCGATGTCAGGCGTGGTCCGATCGATAGCGTCAGGAAATGCGCAGATCTTGTAGCCCTTGAACGGATAGTCGGCCTCGGCTTCGCCGACCGCGGAGGCCAGCAGCGCCGCCGGACCGTGGCAAAGCGAGACGATATGCTTGTCGTTGTCGAGCGCCCACTTCAGGGCGGCTTTCACGTCCAGGCTTTCGGGGAGACCGATCAGCGCACCATGGCCGCCGGGAATGAACAGCGCGATATAATCGGAGTCCTTGCCGAGCTTGCTTTCGATCACGTCGGAGAGTTTGAGCGGCTGCTTCAGCCTGCCGAGATACTTCTGGTAGATGCTCTTGACCGCGTCATCCTGGTTCGGGAACGCCCAGAGCTCGAACTTGACCGGGTTGCCCGACACCGTCGCGATGTCGAACTCGAAGCCGGCCTTGTCGAGGTGGTACATCGGCAGCAAGGTCTCGACGGGATGGTTCCCGGTGGAGAACATCGTGCCGTTCTGCAACAGCAGATAGCGCTCATCCGCGGCGATCATCAGAATCTTCCAACGGCCGCCCTTGTAGGCATTGGGATAGTCCGCGCCGGAGAGATCCGACTTGGCCGAGGTGAATTGTCCAAGCGAATAAGGCGACGGAAAGAAGGCGTTGTTCTCGGCCGGATCAGCTACGGGATGCTTGTCCTGGGATTGCTCGGACATCGAGATATCCTCTCTCATCGTGTTGCGGTCCAACGAAGATAGCCACGGATCGACACATCACGAATGAGGAAAATCCCTCAACCGCGGCAAGATATCCAAATCCGACAGCTTCGGCGGCGACGTCGTTCACAACGTCGAGAGCCCCGTCGCCATGTCTTCGCCGTTTGGCTCCAATTCATCTCCACCGACCGATCATGCGCGCGACCAATCCCGGTCGCGCAAGGAGCCGTGCCCATGCCGATCAGCCGCCGGCGAGCGCTGACGCTTGCCTCGCTTTTCGTGGCGAGCCCGCTGCTCCCCACCGAAGGCCGCGCCGAGCAGGTATCGGTTCCCAGCGCGGCCAGTTTCGACATGGCAACTTTCACGGCGACGTCCGGCGGCGATGCCGACGCGGCGTTCGCCAAGGCGCTGGCCGCAATCGCCAAGGCGGCGGCCGAGGCCGCCAAGGCCGGACCAGCTCACATCGTCCTCAACCTCGAGAAGAACACCAGCTACCGGATCAAGCGGCCGCTGGCGTTCCGGCAGTTGTACGGCTTCGAGCTCAACGGCAACGGCGCGCAGCTGATCAACACCACCCGCACCGGAACGCTGGTGGTCTCCGGCTGCAACCGCCTCACCGTCCGTGATCTCACCATCGACTACGACCCGCTGCCCTTCACCCAGGGAACGATCACCGCCTTCGACAAGAAGGCGGTCGAGATCACGGTGAGGGTCGATCCCGGCTATCCCGATGATGCTGCGCTGCTGGCCGCCTTCACCGATGGTTTCTTCAAGGTGATGGACCGCCACAACCGGGCGCTGAAGACCGGCGCACGCGACTTTCTCTCGCCGGCCCACGCCACGCGCCTCAGCGAAGGCCTGATCAAGGTGCAGTTACATTGGAGCGCGAACGACCGCTTCCCGAGCCAGCTGCCGGTCGCGGTCGGCGACGTCGTTACCGTCGCCAATGGCGGCGCACACGCCATCGCGGTGGACACCAGTGTCGCCACCAGCCTGATCGACCTGAAGTTACTCGCTTCGCCAGGCATGGGCATCATCGAGAACGGCGGCGAAGGCACGATGATGCTGCAAAAGGTCTCGGTGGTTCCGGGACCGCGGCCGAAGGGCGCGACGACCGACCGCCTGATCTCGACCAATTCCGACGGCTCGCACTTCACCGCAGTCGCGCACGGTCCGACCATCGAGGATTGCAGTTTCGCCAACACCTCCGACGACGCCATCAACGTGCACGGCTTCTACTATTATGTCGTGGCAAAACCCGCGCCGCGGCGGTTTCTGCTCAGCCCCAAATGGGACGTCGGCCTTGCGGCCGGCGACGACATCGAGAGCTGCGATCACGCAACGTTCCGCTCGCTCGGGCGCGGCAAGGTCGCCCAGTTCGCCAAGCGTCACGCGCCGGAGCTGAAGGCGAAGATCGCCCAGCTCTGGAAGAACAAGAGCCCGACCACGCAGCCGGATCTGATCTACGACGTCGTGTTGCAGCAGGACCTGCCGCTCAAGGTCGGCGATGCCGTCACCTCGCTGACGCATATCGGATCCGGCGCCACCGTGCTGCGCTGCAATTTCCACGCCTGCGGCCGCGTGCTGATGAAGGCGCCGAACGCCATCGTCGAGAATTGCCAGTTCACCTTCTCGACCGGGGTGGCGTTGCAGGCGGGCAGCGACATCGGCTTCTGGTCGGAATCCGGATTTGCCGACAACCTCGTGTTCCGCAACAACCGCTTCAGTCATTGCGTCAACGGCGCCAACGAACTGACCAGCGGCAGCGAGACGCTCGGCACGATTTATGTCGGCATGGTGCCGCCGCAGGGCGCCAACGGATTCCAGGGCAATTTCGAAAACCGGCGCGTGATCATCGAAGGCAACCACATCGACGATTCCTACATCTACGCGATCTTCGTCAGCAATGCCGACGGCGTCAAAATCGCCGGCAATGTGATCGGCCAGACCTTCATTCGCGGCAATACGTTCGGTGCCGGCGATTACTATCGGATCAAGCCGAACAGCGCGATCTATGTCGGCCGCGCCAGGAATGTCGAGATCAGCAATAACGTCGCCGCACGCGGGCACATCGCGGCCAACGCGGTCGCGATCGATCCGAGTTGCGACAAGCGCACGGTGCATCTCGCCGGCAACAGGCTGGCCTGAGCGCACGACATCACCGGTCAGGGCGTCATCCCGAGCGCCCGCCACATCGCACGGATGATCCGGAACGAGCGGGCATCGCCGACCAGTCCGCGCTGCATCCGGTTCATCGCATAGGCAAACGTCATGCGCGCATCGGTATCGACCAGCACGAACGACCCGCCGCCGCCCGACCAGAACAGCGTGTTCGGATTAGGCGGCACCAGGCTGAGGATCGGGCTCGGCAGCCCATAGCCGAGACCGAAGCGAACGGAGATGCCGCGCATCACGAGGTCCGGTCCATCGACCTGCACCTCCAACGCCTTGCGACAGCCAGCCTCGGACATGAATCGCTGACCGTTCGCGACACCGCCGGTTGCCAGGATGGTCTGGATCGCAGCGATCGATCGGGCGTTGCCGTGACCATTCACCGCCGGAATTTCCGCACCGCGCCAGGCACGGGTTTTGGTCGACGGCACGTCGGTCCGGGTGTCGCTGAAGGTGATCTTCTGGATGGTCGTCATCTCGATGCCGGTCCCGGCCGATGACGGCAGGAACGGCACGAGGTCGGCAACGCGATGGTCTTCCGATGCCGGCAGCCCGATCCAGAAATCCGCGCGCAAGGGCGATGCGATCGCCTCACGAAACACCATGCCGAGCGTCTTGCCGGTGATCCGTCTCACAACCTCGCCGATCAGGAAGCCGAAGGTGTAGACATGATAGCCGGACGCGGTGCCCGGCGCCCACAGCGGCGCCTGCGCGGCCAGTGTCGAGGTCGCCTTCTCCCAGTCGTAGAAATCCTCGCCGCTGATCGCGGGATGCCAGCCCGAGAGGCCGGCCGAATGGCTCATCAGCTGCGCCACCGTGATGGCGGCCTTGCCGTTCGCCGCAAATTCCGGCCAGTAGCGCGCAACGGGTGCGGCGAAATCGAGCTCGCCGCGGTCGGCGAGCCACAACGCAGTCAGCGCGGTCATGGTCTTGGTGATCGAATAGACGTTGACGATGGTCTCGCGTGTCCAGGGCCGCCGGCACGCCTCGTCGGCGAAGCCGCCCCACAGGTCGACCACGGTCTCGCCGTCGATCGTGGCGCAGAACGATGCGCCGAGTTCCTCCCCCTCGGTGAAATTGGCCTCGAACGCCTCGCGCGCCGCCGAAAACCGCTCGTGGGCAAATCCGCCTGAAGTCGCAACCGCCATCGCTGTGCTCCCCGCTCCATCCCCAGCGTTTGAGGGAGGCGGGACATACGCGGTGGGAGGCGCACCTGACAATTCTTGAACTGAACTGTTTCGTCCCCATTTACTTAAGTAGACAGTTCCCCTCCAGCCCAGCCCTACCCTTGATTCTGCAACACCGTGATGTGCAGACGGCGGCGGATCTCCATGCCCTGGCGGCGGTACAGCGCGATCGCCGAGACGTTGCTGGTGAAGACATGCAGGAACGGAATTTCGCCGCGCGCCACGATCTGGCGGCCGACCGCCGATAGCAGCGCCTGCGCATAACCGCGGCCGCGATGGTCCGGATGCACGCAGACCGCGGTCATCTCGGTATAGTTCCCCGGCTTCATCCGTTCGCCCGTCATTGCGACCAGTTCGCCGCCGACGCGGATGCCGAAGAAGTTGCCGAGCTCATGCGTCCTTGCGCTGAACGGTCCGGGCTTGGTCAGTTCGGTCAACGCCATCATCGCCGGAACGTCGGCGACGCCGAGCCTGACGATCTCGGCGTCGGACGCGGTATAATTGGCAGGCGTTCCGATCATCTGCTCGCCGGTCTCGGCCAGCAGCACCTTGAACTCCGGCGGCACAGCGACAGGGTCCGGCGTGAACAGCACCGCGATATCAGGTCCCGACAGCAGCGTGCCCAGCGCGGCAAAGCTCCGCGGCGACATGTCGGCGATATCGGCAAAAGGTGCGATCGCGAGCGGAAAGCGGCGGGCCTCGGCACCGCCCTCCGCGAGGTCACGCTGTCGTGTGGTCAGCGCGCTCCAGATCGGACGGTCGAGCGGATGATGTGGCGAGATATCGGACATGCGGCGCTTCGCTCCTGATTTTTCAGAGAGCAGAGCAAGAAGCGCCGACAAAATCCAGCTTGGCGTGATGCCACGACGGCTCACAATCACGCCAGCAGGACTTGTCTTCGAGAAGAACCGCCCCCTATGCAACCTTCAGGCAGAGTTCGGTGCCACCCTTGAGTGGCAGCGTGATCGACACGAAGCCATTCTTGGGATCACGCACGAACTCCAGAAAATCCGCCTCGGCATTGTCGTTCATGACATAGCCGCCGACCCGCAATTGCGGCGCGACGATCTCGATCACCTGGCGCGCCAGCGTCGGTCCCTTGTCGCCCGGCCAGCCGTCGATCAGGATGAAGTCGACGGGGCCGCCGAGATCGCGCAGCGTCTTGCGCGCATCGCCCTCGCGGATCTCGGCGTAGTCGGCAAGGCCAGCCTCCGCGAGATGGCGCTTCGCGGTCGCGACCTTGGCCGGCACGATCTCCGAGCCGATCACGGTGCCGCCGCCATTGTCGCGCATCGCGGCCGCGAAATACAGCGTCGACATGCCGACCGAGGTCGCGAACTCGGCGACGCGCCTGGCGCGCAGGCCGCGGCACAGGAGATAGATCAATTCGCCCTGCTCCGGGTGAATTGAAAATCCCTGCTCCGCATAGTCGTGCGGATCGCGGCTGCCGCTCTGCATCGGGTTGCCCCTCATCGGCGCCCGGCGCGTGGCCTGAAGGCGCTCGATGACGGCGGTGACGCGACCATCGGCGATCGCGCTGTGCGGTTCGGCGTTGTACATGAAGGGTCTCCCTTGCGGCCGCGTCATTGCTGGAGGATTTCGGCCGCGGCGCGGTCCAGGATTTTCGCGATCCGCCGCGCCTCGGCGGCATCGCAGCCGCGCTTCTGGCGCAGCGCGCTCTTCAGCGCGTGACGGGCGCGATGCACATCGTCGGACGCCTCGCTGTCGAGATCACTGACGCCGGCGAAGGCTTCACGCACCTCTTCCATGCGACGGCCGATCCGTGACAGCGCCTCGAGAATGGTGTCCGCGGTAGCGCGGTTCTCCGCGAGATGCGCCTTGCCCTGCTCGGTAATGCTGTAGAGCTTGCGGGCCGCGTCCTGGGTAACGCTGGCATGGCCGATCTCCTCGAGGAAGGTCAGCGCCGGATAGATCACGCCCGGGCTCGGGCTGTAGAAGCCGTCCGATCGCTCCTCGATCTTCTTGATCAGCTCGTAGCCGTGCGCCGGCTGCTCGCCGAGCAGCGCCAGGATGACGAGTTGCAGATCCTGCGACGAGAGCCGCCGCGATCCCGGAAAGTCGCCGCCGCCGCCCCGCCCGAAGAAGCCATGGCCGCCGCGGCCGAAGCGATGGCCGCCCCTGCCGTGCCGTCCCATGGCGAAGAACCCAAACCGGAAGCCGTGATCGTCCCGGTCGCGAAACATCGATTTTCTCATCGTTGATTTCCTTACTGAAAACATATCTTACGATATATCTATAGATGGATCAGACGACAACCCACGATTTCGTGAGGACCAGGCGCGAGCCAGCGACCGGGCTCGATCCTGGGGTCGCCCCGGCTCACACCGGGCTTGTCGACCTTCGGGCGGCTGGCTTATGGCTTTGGCAGTTCTCCTGCCTGCGATTCATGCGCCCAAAGACCTTCGAAGCCCACTGCCTGCGCCTGCCCGCCGCCACCAAGGTGGTGCAATGGGAAGGCACGTCGGTGTTCAAGGTCGGCGGCAAGATGTTCGCGCTGGCCGGCGGCTTCATCGAGCGGTCCGGCGGCTTCATGTTCAAGACCTCGAACATGGCCTTTCAGCTCTTGATCGAGCAGCAGCTCGCACGGCCGGCGCCCTATCTGGCGCGCGCCAAATGGGTGCAGCTGGTCGGCAATGACGCCCTGCCCGACGCCGAGCTCAGGGCCTATCTCGACCAGGCGCATCGCCTCATCGCCGCGAAGCTGACGCGAAAATCGCGCAAGGCGCTTGGACTCGATTGAGCGACGCTTCAGCCGCCCAGCGGCTGGTCGGAATCACCCGACAGCAATTTTGGAAACAGCTCCTTGAAGGCGAACTTGTCGTCGCCCTTGGCACGCTCGAAGCGCAGCACGACGTCGAAGCGGCTGCCCTCCCATTTGGTCGGCGGCTTGCCCTTGCTGACCGGGATCAGCGGCAGGATGTCGGAGATGATTGCCTTGTGCTCCCAGCACAGCAGCGCGACGCCCTTCGACGCCAGCACCGCCTTCATCAAGGCCGGCTCGTCGCCCTTGCCGAAGCCCTGGTTGGGTGTGAGGCCGCGGCGCGCTGACAGCGCCGAGATCGTCTCGGCCGGACGGCTCGACGGTGGCTGATTGGGCTCCGTCCCCGGTGTCGCGGCATAGATCGCGTCAGGCTTGGCATAGTCGCCGCCGGTGAGATCGGTACCGAACAGCGCCGCCCAAGCGCCGGCGCGCTGCCACCCGCGCAGCACCAGCGACTCGGTATCGGCCACGCCGTTCGCGGTGAAGCCGGGCCCCGGCCAGGACTCGCCCGGCTTCTCGGCATGACGGATGATGAAGAGCGTCAACGCGTCCATGGCGGCCTCGCGAAAGAGTTGCATGATTGAAAATCAATTCGGACAGGTTGATCTTATCTGCGATCACCCCTCCGCTTCATGAACGGCGTCACAGTTTGCGAAAACTCGACCGGTACTGCGCAGGCGACACCCCGAGCCGTTCGGTGAACACGATGCGCATCCGGTCGGCCGAGCCGAAGCCGCAGTCGAAGGCCACCGCCTTCAGCGGCCTGTCGGAGCCCTCGAGCAGCCGCCGCGCGGCGTCGACGCGGGCGCGTTCGACGAACTCGTGCGGCGTGATGCCGGTCTCCTGCGCGAAGGCGCGGCCGAAATTGCGCACGCTCATGCCGATGGCCTCGGCGAGCGATTGCAGCGTATGGCGCTCACCGACATGCTGCATGATAAGCGCTTGCGCGCGGGCAATCGGCGAATCCTCATCGACCGGCGCGGTGAGAAAGGGGCTGAACTGCGACTGCCCGCCCTGCCGCTGCGCCACCACGACCAGCCGCTTGGCCACCGCGACCGCAACCTGCGGCCCGTGCCGCTCGCCGACCAGCGCAAGCCCGAGATCGATGCCCGCGGTGACGCCTGCGGAAGTCATCAGCCTGCCGTCGCGGATGTAGATCCGGTCAGGGATCACCTCGGCGGCCGGAAAGCGCGCCGCGAGCCGTTGCGCGTTCTGCCAATGCGTCGTCACCTTGTGGCCGTCGAGCAGCCCGGCATGGCCGAGCGCGAAGGCGCCGGTGCAGATCGAGCCATACAGTCCGGCACGCTCCGGCGCCCGGCGTAGCCACTGCGTCAGTTCGGGATCGGGCGCGGCGTCGGGCAAAGCCGGGCCGCCGGCAACCAGCAGGATATCGAATTTCTCGTCCGCCTCGTCGAAACGAAGATCGGCGGAGATCCTCATGCCGTTCGACGCGCGCAGCGGTTCGCGGCTGGCGCCGACCAGCACGGTCTCATAGCCATCGCCATCAGCGACAAAGCCATTGGTCTCCGCGAACACGTCGACCGGTCCGGCGATGTCGAGCGCCTGAACCCCTTCGTGTATCGCGATCGCGACCTTCTGAACCGCCATACTGTCTCCCCGCCCCGCTGGCGCGAAACGACGTCTCCTTGGCCCGATCCGGCGGCGCGCGATCGTTGCAAGATCAGGCCAGGACCGGCGACAAGGACGCTACGGAACACGCCACAAGGCGATCCGCAGACATCGCAGAGACGAGCGCCGGCGCCCGCGTGTTCGCACGCCACGGCATCGTCTTGCCACATCGAGGAGCGTCTTGAAATGACCGAGATCATCGCCGGCATCCGCGTACCCGACAGCGCCATGGCCCGCGCCGCCACCCAGTTGGTGCGCGATACCGAGGACGACCTGCTCTACAACCACAGCCGTCGCGTGTTCTTCTGGGGCGCGCTGACCGGCAACCGCCGCAAGCTGAAATTCGATCCCGAGCTGCTCTATATCGGCGCCATGTTCCACGACATGGGCCTCACCGACGCGCATGCGAGTCCCGACCTGCGTTTCGAGGTCGACGGCGCCAACGCCGCGCGCGACTTCCTCAGGGGTTACGGCGTACCGGAGCGGGATATCGAGGACGTCTGGACCTCGATCGCGCTGCACACCACGCCCGGCGTCCCCGAGCATATGCGCCCGACCATCGCGCTGGTCACCGCCGGCGTCGAGATGGACGTGCTCGGCATCGCCTATGACGATTTCGCGCACGAGCACCGCGATCATGTCTGCGCACACCATCCACGCGAGGCGAACTTCAAGGAGAACATTATCGATCATTTCGCCGGCGGCACGATCAAGAAACCGCTGTCCACTTTCGGCAACGTCAAGGCCGACGTGCTGGCCCTGAAGGACATGAACTATACGAGGACGAACTTCTGTTCGATCATCCTCGGCTCGAAATGGCCGACGTGAGCAAGAACGGTCATCCTTCGTGTGGACCGTGATCGGGGCCAGGAGCTTTGCCCGCGACCACGAGCGCGAGCCTGGCAAGGTAGTGCGCCCAGCCCTTGCTGTGGCTCGCGCACTGCTCGGCATTGGGCAGGCCGCTATGGGTCATCCGCAACAGCGTGCCGTTGTCCTGCGCCATCAGGTCGATCTCGATCAGGCTCGATCCCGGCGGGACTTCCGCGCCACCCTCCCAGCCAAAACTGTAGGCAAGACGATGCACCGGCACGACCTCGCGGAACGCGCCGCGCGCAGCCCTCGAGCGATCGTCGGCGACGCCCTTGAGCAGATAGAGCCCGCCCGGATGCAGTTCGGTCTCGGCCTCGAGCCCCATCCAGCTCACGATCTTCTGCGGGTCGGTCAGGAACGCGAACACGGTCGCGGGCGGGGCTGCGATCTGCATCTCGCGTTGGACGATGAAGGCTTCGGTCATCGATGCATCCTCTATTGGCGACGGGTCTTCAGGGATAATTCGTGATAAGAACGGCGCCAGAACCCATGATGGCGTAATGCAACTGTCCTCGACACTGAGCTGGCTGGTCGACGCCGCGGCCGAGACCGCGGGCGCCAACCGGTTGCTGGCGGAGCTTGGTCGCCACCTTATCACGGATGGCCTGCCGCTTGCCGGCGGCGTGCTGACGCTCGAGGTTCCACATCCCCTGATCGCACGGCGCACCTGGTTGTGGCGTGCCGACAATGGCGAGGTCATCGAGGCGCTCGGCTTTGCACCGGAACAACCGTTTGCGATGCCGGACATGGTGGGCTCCGCCGATGCCGGCCGGCGCTGGCTCGGCACGCTGGGGCCCGGCCCAATCCACCAGGACACGATTGGAACACGTCCCGATGGCCCAACCCTCGGATGGATCGGAACGCGTGCCTTCACGCCTGCCGAGGCCTATCGCTTGCGCGAGGCGGCGCGCTTCACCGCCGCACCACTCGCGGCGCTCGCCGCGCGCGCGACATTGACGGCGGCGTTGGAAGCCTATCTCGGACGGCGCAGCGCGGCGCGCGTCCTGACATCGCCATTGCGGCGCAACACCGGCGAGAGCATCGAAGCGGCGTTGCTGTTTGCCGATCTCCGCGGCTTCACCGCGCTCTCCGAAAGCCATCCGCCCGCCGAGGTGATCGCCGCGCTCGACGCCTGGTTCGACCGCATCGCCGGTGCGATCCATGCCTTCGGCGGCGAGGTGCTGAAATTCATCGGCGACGGCCTGCTCGCGATCTTTCCGGTCACGACCGGCGCGCGTAGCGCGTGCGAGGCGGCTTTGCGCGCGGTGTCGGCGGCGCGCGTCGGCATGGCACATCTTGATACCGAGCGGCGCAGGCAGGGTTTGCCGCCGCTGCCATTCGGTGCGGCGCTGCATCTCGGCGAGGTACACTGGGGCAACATCGGCGCCGCCGACCGCCTCGACTTCACCGCGATTGGTGCTGCGGTCAATCTGGTCAGCCGGCTCGAAGGCCTGTGCAAGCCGCTGCAACAGACCGTGCTGGTTTCGGGTGCCGTCGCCGCGGAGACCGAGACGCCGCTGGTCGCGCTCGGCACCCATGAGCTGCGCGGCATCGCGCGACCCTGCGCGGTCTTCACCTTGCCGGAGGGATGAACGGGTCATCGGAACAGGCGCAACCACGGCGCCAGGTGAAATGCGCTCATCAGCGCGTACATCGGGACCATCCCCTGCAATGAAAGCGCTCCCTGCATGGCGCCGCAGATCAAGTCGGCCGGCGCCAGCGCGACCGCCAGCGTCATCACTGCGAAGGTCGGCGCCGCCGCCAGCGACAGCCAGCGCTCGGCGGTGGCACCACGGCCACCAAAGCGGCCCTTCAACCAATCCTGATGTGTCTCGATTCCAGTCATCGTTCGATCTCTCTGGAGATAACCCATGTCGTCATGTGGTAGGTTAGAAGCGGACCTCGGAGGGCGAGAGTGACAAGTGTGTCGGGATTCGAATGGACTCGTTGATTATCGCCGCGGCGCGCGCGCTCGCGGCGGGTGATCCCCTCGGCGCACTGAAACGGGTGGCCCTGCGCGACGACGCGCCGGCGCTGGCGCTGCGCGGCATCGCGATGGCCCGGCTCGGCGATTTCGCCCGCGCCAAGGAGCTGTTGCGGCGCGCAGGCCGTGCCTTCGGCCCGCGCGAGGCGATCGCCCGGGCACGCTGCGTGGTGGCGGAAGCCGAGATCGCGCTGGTGTCGCGCGACCTGTCGTTTCCCGGCAAGAGCCTCGCCGCGGCGCGCGCGACGCTCGCGGCACGCGGCGATGCGCTCAACGCCGCGCATGCTGGCTACCTCGAGATCCGCCGCCTGCTCTTGATCGGCAGCCTCGACGCCGCCGAGCGCATGCTTGACGACCTCGATCCGGCACCGTTCCCGCCGGCGCTGCGGGTTGGCCATGAGTTGGTCGTCGCCGGCATCGCGATGCGGCGGCTGCGCACGAAGCCGGCACGCGAAGCGCTGGCAAGGGCAAAGGATGCCGCACGCAACGCCGGGATCGCCGAACTCAATGCTGAAGTAGAGAGTACTGCACAGCTGCTCACGACACCCGCGGCGCGCCTGATCGCGCGCGGCAGCGAGCGGCCGCTGCTGCTCGAGGAGGTCGAGACCCTGATGGCGTCGAAGGCGCTGGTCGTCGACGCCTGCCGCTATGTCGTGCGCGATGCCGGCGCCACGGTGTCGTTGACGCGCCGTCCGGTGCTGTTCACGCTCGCACGCGCGCTCGCCGAGGCCTGGCCGCAGGACGTCTCGCGCGGCACGCTGATCGCCCGGGCGTTTCGCGGCAAGCATGCCGATGAATCGCACCGCGCCCGGCTGCGGGTCGAGATCGGTCGGCTGCGCCGCGCCCTGCGGCCGCTCGCCGATCTCAACGCCACCGCGGACGGATTCGTGCTGAAGCCGCACGGCCGGCACGACGTCGCCGTGCTGGCGCTGCCGGTGGAGGAAGAACATGCAGCGGTGCTGGCGTTCCTCGCCGACGGCGAGGCCTGGTCGAGCTCGGCGCTGTCGGTCGCGCTCGGCGCGAGCCAGCGCACCGTGCAGCGCGCGCTCGACGCGCTCGCCGCCAGCGGCAAGGTGCAGCCGGTTGGCCGCGCCCGCGCCCGGCGCTGGATGACGCCGCCGGTGCCGGGATTCACGACGACGTTGTTACTCCCTGCCCCGCTGCCGAATGGCTAGCATCAGGGCCGAAATCACAGGAGCGCAGCATGAAGAAGTTTGAAGCCGAGATCATCCGGGAATACGCCTTCGACGGCGTCGAGAGCGTGGGCGGCGTCAGCTTCGACGGCGAGCAGGTCTGGTTCGCGGCCGGTGGCCGGCTGGTTGCGTTCGATCCCGACAGCGGCAAGACCACCCGCACCCTCGACATCGCGGCCCATGCGGGCACCGCCTTCGACGGCAAGCATCTCTATCAGATCGCCGAGGACCGTATCCTGAAGATCGAGCCGGACACCGGACGCGTGGTGTCGACCATCCCCTCGCCCGGCGGCGGCCGCGACTCCGGCCTCGCCTGGGCGGAAGGCTCGCTGTGGGTCGGCCAGTATCGCGACCGCAGCATCATCCAGGTCGATCCGGACACCGGCAAGGTTCTGCGCACCATCGCCAGCAACCGGTTCGTCACCGGCGTGTCCTGGGTCGATGGCGAACTCTGGCACGGCACCTGGGAAGAGGACCAGAGCGACGTGCGGCGGATCGATCCGCAGACCGGCGAAGTGATGGAGCGGATCGAGATGCCGCAAGGCGTGAACGTCTCCGGGCTCGAATCCGACGGCAGCGACCGGTTCTTCTGCGGCAGCGGCTCGACCAACAACAAAGTGCGCGCGATCCGGCGCCCGAAGCGCGCCCGCGCGTGAGGCGAAAGCAATTCGTTCCACGCGCAGCGCAAGCTCACGCCGGCGCGGGCACCGCGTCCGGCCGCGCCGTCTGCATCGGGCGGAACGTCATCATGATCAGGAACGCGCCGATGCCGACCGCCCAGGAGCCGACATAGAGCCACGTATAGCTCGCGAAGGTGTCGTAGATCAGGCCCCCGGCCAGCGGCCCGGTCGCCATGCCGAGGCTGCCGGCCATCGCGGTGCCGCCGATCACGGTGCCCATCATCCGCAGCGGAAAATTCTCGCGGATCAAAACGGAATAGAGCGGCATGGTCCCGGCATAGATGAAGCCGAAGGTCGCCGCGACCGCGTAGAACGCGGCAAGCTGGTGCGCGAACACATAGCCGAGCGCACCGAAGGCCTGCGCCAGCAGCCCGAGCACCAGCACGCGCTTGGCGCCAAAGCGGTCGCCGAGCAGGCCGAAGGCGATGCGGCCGCCCATGCCTGCCAGCCCTTCCACGCTGTAGATCGTCACCGCGGCGACCATCGGAATGCCGCAGGTGACCGCGTAGCTGACGGTGTGGATGATCGGGCCCGAATGGGTGGCGCAGCAGAAGAAATTGGTGGCGATCAGGATGAGGAATTGCGGCGAGCGCAGCGCCTGCGCCAGCGACATCTGCGGCTCCCCGCTGGTGGCGGCTGCTTCAACATGATCGCCTTGTAGCGCCGGCGGGCGGCGCACCAGGAACGAGATCGGGATCATGATCGCGCCGACCACGGCCGAGACGATCAGCATCGCGGTCCGCCAGTCATGGTGCGAGATCAGCCAGGCGGCAAGCGGCGACATCGTCATCGGCGCCATGCCCATGCCGGCCGAGACCAGCGAGACGGCAAGGCTGCGATGGGTGTCGAACCAGCCGGTGACGCAGGCCATCATCGGCGCGAAGATCGCCGCCGTCGCCGCGCCGACCAGCGCGCCGAACACGAACTGGAATGCCAGCAGCGAGGTTGCCTGGCTCGCCAGCGCAAGGCTCGCCGCCAGGACGACCGACCCGGTCAGCACCACCGGGAGCGGACCGAACCGGTCGGACAGCGTCCCCCAGGCCATGCTGGTGAAGGCCATTGCGAGGAAGCCGATCGTCATCGCGCTGGAGATGCCGGTCACCGACCAGCCGGTCTCCCGCGCCATCGGTTGCAGGAACACCGGCAGCGAAAACATGCCGCCGATCGCGACGCAACCAAGCAGGCCGCCGGCCGCGACGATCACCCAGCGATAGGTCGAATTGCTCATTCCGGACCTCCCATGCAGTTCGTTCTGGATGCAAGACGAACGGACCGGAGCGGAACCGACAGCCTGTGACGGCGACAGCTCACTTTTTTGCGAGCCTAGCAGATAGCAGGCAGCGCTACCTCAATCTCAGGATCAGAGCGTCGTGCAGGAGATCGAGCCTGACGTCATGTGACGTCCATCTTCGGGTCCGATGCAGCCTATGTGATCGACGTCGTCGGCCTCGCGCTGACCGTCGCTTGACATGCAGAGGTTGCAGGCGTATTTCCGCGGCCCTCGCGAGCATCATGTTCGCGAACCAATGCGAGCCAAGCCGATGCACATGAAACCGCAGCAAGGATGCGCACTGATCCGCCGACCGTCAGCCAGTCTACGGCCGATCAACTATGCATGCCCGGTTCATGGGGGCGGTCTCGCTTAGGCGCGATCGACAATCCGTACATCACGGACCCTCCCGAGCCAGCCGCTCCGGAGGGTTTTTTGTTGCCTGCGCGCGGTCTGGTCGAACTTCGGCCAAGAACGATCCCGAACGCCGCGCGGGAGTGCGTGCGGCTGATCAAGATTCAGCAGGAGCCAATACAATGCGACGACCCGATCCCCACCAGGAGCGCGCCCGCGAACTCTGCCTCGCCGCGGGCATCGATCCGGATTCCCGCGTCGGCGAAGGCCGTGGCCAGCCGGCCTGGTGCCTGTATCGCGACGCCGCCCGCAAGGAGAAGCTTGCGCGTGAGGCCGATGCGGCCTCGGCGGAGATCGCGATGCTGCGCCCGCAGGAAGAGCGTTTCAAGAACGCGCCGCTGCGGGTGTTCGGCGAGCACGACCCTGCGACCATCAAGCAGATGCGTAACTGCATGGCGGTCGGCAATGTCGTGTCCGGCGTGATCTGCGCGGACGGCCATCTCGGCTATGCCCAGCCGGTCGGCGGCGTGATCGCCTATGAGAAGCAGATCTCGATCTCCGGCGTCGGCTTCGACATCGGTTGCGGCAACATGGCCGCGCGGCTCGACGTGCGCTTCGACGACATCAGCGAAACCGTCCCGACGATCATTCGCGACGTCGCCAAGGTGATCTCGTTCGGCATCGGCCGGAAGAACGTCGAGCAGGTCGAGCACGCGTTGTTCGACGATGGCGACTCCTGGCGCGAAAGCGACATGGAGGCATACCGGCAGAAGGCCGTCGGCCAGCTCGGCACGGTCGGCTCCGGCAACCACTATGTCGACCTGATGCGCGACGAGGCCGGCTTCGTCTGGATCGGCGTTCACTTCGGAAGCCGCGGGCTCGGGCACATCAGCGCGACCCGCTACCTCAAGGCGGCCGGCGGCAAGGACGGGATGAATGTCCCGCCTGCCATCGTCGACGAGGATTCCGAACTCGGGCGCCGCTACATCGCCGCAATGCAGCTCGCCGGGCGCTATGCCTATGCGGGGCGCGAGTGGGTCGTGGATCGTGTCCGCCGCATCATCGGCGGCAAGGTCACCGATTCCGTGCACAACCACCACAACTACGCCTGGCGCGAGACGCATGGCGGCAAGGATCTGTGGGTGGTGCGCAAGGGCGCGACGCCGGCTTTCCCCGGGCAGCGGGGGTTTGTCGGCGGGTCGATGGGCGATGATGCCGTCATTCTCGAGGGCGTCGATAGTCCGGAGGCCAAGGCTTCGCTCTATTCGACGGTGCACGGCGCCGGGCGGCTGTTCGGCCGCAACGAAGCCAAGCGCCGCTTCACGCGCGAGGAGATGGACCGCTGGCTCACCGAGCGCGGCGTCACGTTGGTCGGCGCCGATCTCGACGAGAGCCCGATGGCCTATCGGCGCTTGCCGGAGGTGCTTGCCCGGCACGCCGGAACGGTGAAAGTGCTGCACACGCTGCGGCCGTTTGCCGTGGCGATGGCGGGTGAAGGCGAGTTCGATCCGTTCAAGGACTAAAGCGAGGCGTACGCGCCTCGCTCGGGTGCGGTGGCGAAATGGGAACGCTGCGTTCTGCAAAACCGCCATGAGCCGGTTCGATTCCGGCCCGCACCTCCAGCGCTGGTTGCCCGCTCGCGATCCGAGCGCTATCCTGCTGGCATCCGTCGAGACAATCTCCGGACAGTTTCCCCAGACACGCACAAGCCGTCAGGCGTTCCGCAACCGCGGAGCGCCCTGCTCCACGCCTTGCAAGGAAAGGATCTTCCCTTGAACAATCGCTTCGTCCTGATCTCCGGCTGCTCCGGCGGCGGAAAGTCGACCCTGCTCACCGAATTGCGTGGACGCGGCTATCCGGTCGTCGAGGAACCCGGCCGCCGCATCATCGCCGACCAATTGGCGGCCGGCGGCCGCGCGCTGCCCTGGGCCGATGCGGCCGCCTTCCTGCGCCGCGCCATCGACCTCGCGCTCGAGGATATGGTGATGGCCGAAACCCGCTCCGGCTGGGTGTTCTTCGACCGCGGCCTCGTCGACGCCGCCTCGGCGCTGGAAGCGTCGACGGGCGAACCTGTGCTGCACGCGATCTGTTCCGCCCATCGCTACCACCGGCGCGTATTCATGACGCCGCCATGGCCCGAGATCTACGTCACCGATTCCGAACGACGGCACGGCTTCGAAGCAGCGACGGCAGAGTACCGCCGCCTGATGGAGACCCTCCCCGCGCTCGGCTACGACACCGTCGTACTGCCCAAGAGCTCGCCATCCGCGCGGGCCAATTTCGTGCTGGCGATGCTTGGCGACGACAACGCATCGACGGTCTGATCATCCGGCTCAGAATGACGTTCCGCCGCCGAACCTGAACTCTTGCACGACGTCGTATTTGCCCTTGGTGATCGGCACCGCGTAGTCGAAGCGCAGCGGCCCGAACGGCGATGCCCAGATCAGGCCGACACCGACCGAGGTCCGCACCACGTTCTCGTCGTCGTATTGGAGGCCGCATTTGCACGCAGCCGTATTCACCTCCCCGGTCGCGGCCCACGATGTCGGGCCCTGGTAATCCCACAGCGAGCCGGCATCCGCGTAGACCGCCCCCTTGAGCCCGACCTCCGACGGCAGGAACCAGAACGGCATCTGCAGCTCCATCGATGCGCCCCAATATTTGGTGCCGCCTAGTGCATCTCCCGTTGCGCCAAGGCTCGCATAGGTGATGTCGCGCGGTCCGATTCCGTTGGTGGCAAAGCCCCGCACCAGATTTGGCCCCATCTGGAATTGGTCGAGCATGCGGATGTTGTTGTCCCCGACCTTGGTCAGAACACCGCCTTGCAGATGGATCAGTCCGACGAGGTCGGAGACCAGCGGCGTATAGTACTTGGCGTCCACCGCGCTCTTCAGATAGGTGACGTCGCCGCCGACGCCGGCAAAATCCTGCTTGAAATCGATCAGCAAGCCATCGGTCGGATTCTTGTTGTTGTCGAGGGTATTGTAGCTCAACGTGTATCCGACCATGGAGGTCCAGGTCGCACCTCCCGCCAGCTCTTCGCGCACCGGCAGCGTCGCTTCGCCGTCGCCGTAGCAACCATACCCATAGAGCCCCGACGAGACCGAATTGGTCGGATCGACGCCGCCCAGCACACTCTTGATGTAGGCCGGCGTCGGATTGAACGCGAGCGTGGGGTTGGAGGCATTGTTGTTGCAATTGTCCAAGGTGCTCGCGAGCGTGACTTGCTGCTGGTAGAGCGAATACCGAAGCTGGAGCGTGAGATCCTCGCGCAACGCCAGGCCGAGCCGCGGTGAAAAGCCGACGGTCTTTACGCCGTAGGTCGAGTAGTCGCTCGGCAATTGCTCCTTGTAATAGGCGTCGAGCCCGAGCGCCACGCGATAATCCAGCAGATACGGCTCGACAAAGGACAGCGACACGCCGCGCGAATACTGGCCGTAGCTGACGCTTGCCTTGGCGAACAGGCCTCGGCCGAGCAGATTGCGTTCGGAAATGCTGACCTCGGCGAGCGCGCCGTCGGTGGTGGAATAGCCGCCAGAGACCGAGAAGTCGCCGGTCGATTTCTCCTCCAGATCGACGATCAGGATCACGCGGTCGCTCGATGAACCGGGCTCGGTGGTGATCTTGACCGTCTTGAAGTAGTCCAGATTCTTGAGCCGCCGCTCGGCCCGATCGACCAGCGCGCGGTTGTAGGCGTCGCCCTCGGAGAGATCGAACTCGCGCCGGATCACGTAATCGCGGGTACGGCCATTGCCGCGAATATCGATACGCTCGATATAGGTGCGCGGCCCCTCCTCGACGTGAAAGACGATCCCCACGGTGTGGGCCTCGTAGTTCCGCTCGCCGGATGGATGCACCACCGCGAACGCGTAGCCGCGCCGCGACGCTTCGATCTGCATGTCCTCGACCGACTTCTCGATCGCCTCGGCGTTGTAGAGCGCCCCCTCGCTGACGCGTGACAGGGAACGCAGCGTCGCCGGATCGAAACCTGCAATGTTCGACCGGAAACTCACCGTCGCGACCCGGTACTGTTGCCCCTCCTCGATCTTGAAGGTGACTTGAAACCCCTTGTGTTCCGGGTCGTATTCGGCGAGCGCGGCCACGACCTGCACGTCGGCGTAGCCATGCTTCAGGTAGAAGCGGCGGATCAGGTCACGGTCGGCTTCGACGCGGTCGGGGTCGTAGATGTTGGCGTCGCCGAGGAAGCTCAGGAAGTTCGTCTCATGGGTCTTGATCACATCCTTCAGACGCGACGTCGAGAAACTGTTGTTCCCCATGAACTCGACGGTCTTGATCCCGGTCTTCGCGCCTTCGTCGATGGTAAAGACCAGATCGACGCGGTTGTTCGAGCGCTCGATGATCTCAGGCGTGACATGCACATCGTAACGGCCGGAGTGACGGTAGATCTCGGCGATCCGCAGCGCATCGGACTGCACCATCGGCCGCGACAGCGTGCCCCGTGACTTCGACTGCACCTCGGCCGAAAGCTGCTCGTCCTTGATCTTCTTGTTGCCCTCGAACGCGACGCGATCGATCACCGGATTCTCGACCACCGAAACGACGACCCGGCCTCCGGCATGACTGATCTTGACGTCCTGGAACAAGCCGGTCCCGATCAGCTCCTTGAGGGCGTCGTCGATGGCGGCCTGGTCGAGATGGCCGCCGGGTCCGGGCCGGAAGTAGGAGCGGATGGTCTCGGCCTCGATTCTCCGGTTGCCTTCGATTGCGATCGCATCGACGGACTGCGCCGCCGCCGGCGCCAACAACAGCCGCGTCACCGACGTCCCCGGAATCAAAAGGCCCGAGAGCACCATCGCCGCAACCAGGCTCCGCCACGTCTTCATTCCACACCTCGCAAACAAGTCGCCCGTTGTGACGGGACGGCGATGGCCATGGTGTGGCTGCAGGATTGCGGGATTATTTCCAGTGATTTGAGACTGTGAGCGCAACGCGACACCGCCGCCTCCGGATTTGTTTCCGGCTGCGGACGCCGCTCACACTTCAGAAACACTATGCTTACGAAAAGGCGCAATGCCGCCCACAAGCAACGCGTATGCTGGTCGATGGGAGGCTGCGCGCGCCAACGCGCGCAAATGACCTTATGATGAGGCCCAGTCGCGGACCATGCTCGCACAAACGCCAAAGATCCTGATCGTCGAAGACGACCTGCAAACCAGGGACCTGATTGCCCGTTATCTCCGCGATCAATCCTGTCTGGTCGCGACCGCCTCGAACGGCAGAGAAATGGATCGTTACCTTGCCGGGCACTCGCTCGATCTGGTCGTTCTCGACCTGATGCTGCCAGGAGAGGACGGACTGACCCTGTGTCGCCGCCTGCGCGGCGACTCGACGATCCCCATCATCATGCTCACGGCGAAGGGCGACGACCTCGACCGCATCCTCGGGCTCGAGATGGGCGCGGACGACTATCTCGCCAAGCCGTTCAATCCGCGCGAGCTGCTGGCACGGATCAACGCCGTGCTGCGCCGCCAGGCCCAGGCCGGCTTTGCCGGACACGCCGGCCAGAGCGCCGCTCGCCTGCGCTTCCAGGATTGGACCATCGATCTCCGCCTGCGCGAGCTGCGCGATCCCGAGGGCGCCCAGGTGCCGCTGACCAGCGCGGAGTTCGACCTGCTTCAGGTATTCTGCGAGCGGCCCGGCCGGATCCTGACCCGCGACGGTCTCCTGACCATGACCCGCAGCCGGCCGGCCAGTCCGTTCGGGCGCAGCATCGACGTGCTGGTCAGCCGGCTCCGCCGCAAGCTCGATACCGGAGAGCGGCCGTCGGTGATCCGAACGGTGCGCACCGGCGGTTACATCTTCACGCCGCATGTGGAGGACGCATGAGCTGGACCCGCAGGACCGCCGCGCTGTTCAGCTTCAGGCGCATCAGCGGCCAGATCGCCGCACTGATCCTGCTTTCGCTGCTGCTGATCCACGCGCTGATCGGCCTTTATATCGTCGGCCAGAAGCCGCGGACGTTTCCGGACCGGCCCATCCACCAGTTCGAGATGATCGCGAAACTTCTCGGTGAGAGCTCAGGTGACGATCGCGCGATGGTGCTGCAAGTTGCGCGGCAAACCTTCCCTCGCCTCAACATTGCGCTGCGTGAAGCAGGCCCTCGCCTGACCGGCGATGTCTCGGTAGCGACGAGTGGCAGCATCGATCCGGCGTCTTCCGCCAGGACGGCGCCGGCCACGATTCGGCTACCGGACGGAGCCGTGGTCGAAGCGACGACCGGCTCGACCAAGCTGCCGCCGTTCTTCGGCGGATTCTGGGTCAGCACGGTGCTGTTCCTGTTCGTCAGCGTCACGCTGCTCGGCGTGTGGGCCGGCCGCGCGCTCAGTGCTCCGCTCTCGGCATTTGCCCGCGCCGCCGAGAACTTCAGCATCAGCCAGGCGGCCGCTCCGCTTCCGGAGACCGGCCCGGAAGAAATCCGCGCCGCGGCGGTCGCGCTCAATCACATGCGCGAGCGCATCACCGCGCTGATGAACGACCGGACGCGGATGCTGGCCGCCATCAGTCACGACCTGCGGACGCCGATCACGAGGCTGCGGCTCCGATCCGAATACATCGAGAACGATGCCCATCGCGCGGAGACCCTGCATGACCTCGACCAGATGCAGGCGATGCTGGAATCGGTGCTGTCGTTCCTGAGCGGCGGCAGCGCGGCGAAGCCGACCCTCGTGAACGTCGCCGCCCTGTTGCAGACGATCTGCGAGCAATTCTCCGATTGCGGTCATGTGGTGCGCTACCACGGCCCGATCAGGGCCTCGCTGTTGATCCGCCCGAGCGAGATCAGCCGCACCGTGACCAACCTGGTCGAAAACGCCTTGCGGTTCGGCAGCGAGGTCGATATCCGGCTGACGGCGTCCACCGATCAGGCCATCATCGACGTGGCCGATGACGGTCCGGGGATTCCGGAGCACCTTCGTGCCGATATGTTGAAGCCGTTCGTCCGGGGCGACGAGGCCCGCACCATGAACGAGAAGAGCGGCTTCGGGCTCGGTCTTTCGATCGCCCAGGCCATGGTGTACGGGCATGGCGGCGAGCTCTCGCTGCACGACAATGCACCGCACGGCCTTCTTGTCCGGATCAAATTGCCAGGGACGGCGCCCCCTGGATCGGATCGAAGTGCAGCAAGCCCGCCTCGCCCCGCACGTCCCGCGCTCGTGTCCGGCTAGCGTGCACTTCGGAACCGGCTTCAGGATCGCTTGCCCCTGCCGCCCGGCCGCTTCTGGTCAGTCCCGGTCGCTTTCAGTTCGTCCGGCGTGACGCGGCAGTCGCCGTTCTTGTCGTATTGCAGAATGAACTCGTTCGGTTTCTCGACGAACTCTCGGCGGGTGATCTTGCCGTCCTGGTTCTCGTCGAAATAGCCGAAGTCTGCGTCGGCGAGCGCGCTGCCCGCACGCCGAACGGCCTCGAACTCCGCAGGCGTGAGCTGTCCATCGTGATTGCGGTCGGCACGATCGAACAGCCGTCCGAGGTAAGCCTTCCACTCGTCGCAGGTGTAGATGCCGTCGTGATTGCCGTCCCAGATCTCGGCCGCGGTTGCCGGTGAATGCTCTCCACCGGAACGTGATGGCGGCGGAGCCTGATCCGGTGCAGCCGGCTGCGCCGCTGCAAACCGCAAGGCCGCACAAGCCAAGCCGATCACGGCGATCATCCTGGTGCGTAACGTCCCGTGCAAATCGAGCTCTCCCCGCGTCGTCGCAAGACGGAGCGGAGTTGCGAGTGGTCCAGTGGCGAAAATGCGGACGGACGGCGTGCGGATACGACCGGTTACAATTTGGCGCGGGGCGCCGTGACGCGCGCACGCACCGCCGCTATGGCATCAGCCCTTCTTCGGCTCGCCGCGCGTGTTCTGCAGCAGATTGTCACGCAGCCTGACCACGCTCTTCTGCACGATCGGAAACTCGTCTCCGAGCCCCGCGGCTTCGATCACCGACATGCTGATCTCCTTGTCGAGCAGCCGCCGCCCGGCCGGCGTCAGGTTGACCCGCACCTGCCGCTCGTCGGCTGGATCGCGGACGCGGCTGATGTAGCCGCTCTGCTCCAGCTTCTTGAGGATCGGCGTCAGGGTGTTGGATTCCAGGAACAGCTTCTCGCCGAGCTCGCTGACGGTCTGATCGTCGGTCTCCGACAGCGCGATCATGGCGATGTACTGGGTGTAGGTCAGGCCCAAACCGTCGAGGATCGGCTTGTAGGCGCGGCCGAACGCCAGATTGGCGGAATAGACCGCAAAGCACAGGAAATTCGAGAGTTTTCGGCCCTTGGTTTCGGCCTTGGAGGAGCGGGTCACGGGCAATCTCCGGATTTCGTGAAGTCTCGGGCAATATAAATCGCATCCGATTAAATCGGAAGAGCTTGACATCTCGGGATCATCGCCTTATTTCACATCGCATCCGATTAGATCGGATACGATATATCTTCACCCAACAGGAGCTCGCCATGACCGCCAATGCAAAGGTTCTCGTCACCGGAAAGACCCACGTCACCGCCGGCCCGAACGGCGCCGCCGTCTCACGCGACGGCTTCCTCGACGTCAAGCTGCCGCAACCGCACCCTGCCGCCGAAAACCTGTTCGCGGCGGCCTGGTCGGCTTGCTACATCGGCGCGATCCAACTCGCCGCCGGACAGCGCAAGGTCAAGCTTGCGAGCGAGCCCGAGGTCGACGCCGAGATCGATCTCAATCAGGCCGGCGGCGCCTTCTTCCTCAGCGCGCGCCTCAACGTCCGCGTCCCCGGCGTCGAGCGTGAGGTCGCCCAGCAGCTGATCGAAGCCGCGCACGGCATCTGCCCCTACTCCAAGGCGGTACACGGCAACATCGACGTCACGACCACGCTGGTCTGAGACGATCCCATGACGATCTCCGACGCGGACCGGCCCTTCGCCGGTTCGCGGTCGGTCCCCCAACACATCAACATCGAGGAGTTCAAGATGACCAGCAAGCTGATGATGGCGACGCGCCTGCTCGCAAGGGCGGCCCTGATCGCCGGAAGTTTCCTGACGATCCCGACCGCGCACGCGCAGCAGCCGGACGGCATCACGCGAACCGATCTGCAACGTCACGATCTCAGCGCCCCCGGACGTGAAGCCGTCCAGGTGCGGGTCGATATCGCGCCCGGCAAGGCGTTCGGCCAGCACACCCATCCGGGCGAGGAAATCATCTATGTGCTCGCCGGCACGCTGGAATACGACGTCGAGGGCAAGCCGCCGGCGACGCTGAAGGCCGGCGACGTGCTGTTCATCCCCGCCGGTACGATCCACGCGGCCAAGAATGTCGGCGACGTGACAGCCAGCGAACTCGCGACCTATGTCGTCGAGAAGAACAAGCCGCTGCTGACCCTCGTGAAGTGACCGATCAGCTCCGCCTGCCCGCCCCTTGCGCACTGCATGTCCTCCGGGGCGGGCGCGGCGACGTCTCGTCACTTGGTGCATTGGACCTCCGCCTGCCGGACCTGCCGCGCGTTGAAGATCAGGAAGCTGATCGCGGCCATGATCCACACACCGATGCCGCCGTAGAGCATCACCCAGCCAAAGCCGCTTGCGAGTGCCTGATGCACCACCGGACCGGAGAGCTCCGGCGCAGATGCAGCGTCGCCGGACGCGATCCGTTCGGCAATGACGCGCAGCTGCCCGCCATCCAGAGCCGGCAGCACCGCTCTGAGATGCGCGAGCACGCCGCTCGCCAGAATGAACCCCATCAGCGCGATGTTGACGGACAGCGAGACCATCCGCGCGCTCATGTCGATGCCGGATGCCATGCCGGCGCGGTCGCTCGAGACCGAGCCGGTCGTCGTGTTGGTGACCGGTGTGTTGGTGATGCCGAGGCCAATTCCGGCCAGCAGGCAGCCCGGCAGCATGGTCAGCCAGTTGGGCTGCGCCGCGGCGCTGCCGAACTTCATCAGCATGAAGCCGGTGCCGATGGTGAACAGCCCTGCCGGGATGATCAGGCCCGGCTGATAGCGCAGCGCGAGGCGCTCGGCGAAGGGCGGCATCACCAGCGTCGGCAGCGTGTAGGCGAGCAAGGCAAGTCCTGCGGACACGCTGTCATAGCCGAGCCCGGCGTGAAACCAGATCGGCAGATAGATCATGAAGGGCCAATAGCTGAGGTTCATCGCGGCGGAGCCGACGATCGAACCGGAGAACGCCGGAATCCGGAACACGGAGAAGTCGAACATCGGACGCCGGCTGACTTTCTCGGCAATCAGGAATGCTACGAAGCTCACGGCGGAGACACCGAGAATCGCGAGTCCCTTCGGGCTCATGAAACCGAGATCAGGCCCCTGTGTGATGTAGAAGGCGAGACAGAACACCGCGACCGACATCGTCACGATGCCGGCGACGTCGAGGGTGCTCGCCTTCGGATCGCTGGATTCATGTACGCCGCCGATCGTCAGCACGAAGGCAACCGCCGCGAACAGCACGTGGACCAGGAACACCCACTCCCAGCTCAGCACCGCGACCATGGCACCGCCGATGATCGGCCCGAAGCCGAGGCCGATGCCGAAGATGACGCCCCACCAGCCCCAGGCGACGGCGCGCAGGCGGCCGCCCTGGAATTCGTGCGACAGCACGGCGATCTGGCAGATCAACAACGCACCGCCGCTCAGGCCCTGGAGGAATCGCGCGGCGATCAGCATCTCGACGCTCGAGGCCACGCCACAGATCAGCGACGTGACGCCGAACGCCGCGATCGCGACCAGGAAGATGCGCTTGCGTCCATAGCGGTCCGCCACCGTGCCGACCGCCATCAGCACCGTGGTGACCGCGATGGTGTAGGCATTCATGATCCATTGCAGCGACTTGAAGTCGGCATGCAGCACCCGTTCCAGCGTCGGCAGGATCGCGGGGATGCTGGAAATCTCCAATCCGAACATCAGGCAGGCAAGGCACACGGCGGACAGCACGATAGCGCCGCGCCGGCTCAGTTCAGTCGACATGATCAGGCCCTTTGTTGTGGCAAGCCAACGGCATACCGCACGCTGTTGCCAGGGTGCTGGCAGCAGCGTCGGACGGCGCGACTCACAATCTATTGAGGCCGCGGCGACGGGAATCGGGTGGCCACGGTGCTTCACAACACAAGCTAGTTGCGGCTTGAGCATTGGTGAATTGGATGACTAGATATTTCAGAGACAACAATTCCGGATGACTGACATGACCACGCTCGACATCGACGCCGTGAAGACCTTCGTGACCATTGCCGAGCTCAGCAGCTTTACCCGCGCCGCAGATGCGCTCGGCACCACGCAGGGCGCGATCAGCGTCAAGCTGAAGCGGCTGGAGCGCCAGGTCGGCCACAGGCTGATCGAACGGACGCCGCGGCTGGTCCGCCTCTCCGCGCAAGGCGCCGAGTTTCTCGCCCCGGCACGCGAACTGCTCGCCGCGCATGACCGTGCCGTCGCCGGACTGTCGTCAGCGCGCCGCCGCTTTGCGCTGGGGATCGCCAGCCATGTCGGCGCCCCCGAGCTACCGACCCTGCTGACGCGGCTCAATGCCCATGATCCGACCCTCACGATCGAGGTACGGCTTGCCGATGCACGTGACCTGATGGATGCGTTCGATCGCGGGACGATCGATGCCGCGATCATCTTTCGCGACGACGACCGGCGCGACGGCGAAGTTCTCGGCCCCGATCATTTCGGATGGTTTGCCACGCCGGACTTCGTGCACCACGCCGGCGAGCCGTTCCGATTGGCGGCGTCCTCGCCTGCCTGCGGCATCCTGAACACCGCCACCCGCGCGCTCGACGCGGCGGGATTGCGGTGGACCGAATCCTTCCTCGGTTGCGGCGCATTTGCCGTTGCGGAAGCGGTTTCGGCCGGGCTTGCGATCTCGGTGTTCTCGCGCCGGGTCGCACCGCCCGGCACCATCGAAGTGTCGGAGAAATTCGGCCTCCCCGCGCTGCCGCCGGCGCAGATCGTGCTGCTGTCGACGCTGTCGGACACGAGGTCGCGCGCGGCGTTGAAGACGCTGGCCGGCGCGTTTCGCGAGCATCATCGACCGCCCGCGCCTGTGCTATCGCCGCGCGCGGTCGACGCGCCGTCCCTCGAACAGCGCGCGCTCCGACGCGAGCGCCTTGGCAAGGAAATCAAGCGTGGCGCGGATGCGCGCGGTGCGCTTGAGATCGTCATGCGTCAACAGCCAGAGCGCTGATCGCAAATCCGCCAGCGTCTTCGGCGTCACCCGGCGCAACTCCGGCGCCGTGTCGCCGACATAACAGGGGAGCACGGCAAGGCCGAGCCCGGCGGTTGCCGCGTCGCGCAGCGCCGGAAGCGCATCGACCCGGCAGGCGATCCGCGCCGCCGGCACGTTTTCCCGCATCCAGCCGGCGATGACGGTCCCCGCCAGCGCGTCGTCGAGCCCGATCCAGTCATGCGCCGACAGATCCAGCCCGTTGCGCCGGGCAAGACAGGCGCGCGATCCATAGACCGCGTGCGCGATATCGGCGATGCGACGCCCAACCAGCAGCTCCGACGGCGCGGGCGTCGGCCGGATCGCGATCTCGGCCTCGCGGCGGGTGAGGTTCGCCATCGCATTCGAGATGACGATCTCGGGCTGGATCTCCGGATGCGCGGCCCGCATCGCGGGCAGATGCCGCATCAGCACCGCGCCGAGCGTGTCGGTGGTCGTGATACGGACCGGGCCCGACGGCCTGAGGTCCTGTCCCGAGAGCTTGCGCTCGAGCGCAAGCACCTCGTGCTCCAGCCGTGTCGCCGACGCCGCCGCGATCTCGCCGGCCGACGTCGGCGCATAGCCGTCGCGAAAGCGCTCGAACAGCCGCGTTCCGATCGTCCCCTCGATCGTGCCGAGGCGGCGAAACACCGTCGAATGCGTCACGCCCAATGCGCGCGCCGCTCCCGAGAGGCTGCCCTCCCGCGCGACCGCGAGCACGAGGCGAAGATCGTTCCAGTCGAGAGTACTGTGCATTTTTGCAAACTCTGTTGCCAGACTTGAGGAATATCCTATCACGGATCGACAGGCCATCCTCTGGCAAGTTCGATCGACAGGCATGCCTGCGCGAAGCGAAGACGATGCAGAGGAGCCGGCAGGTGACCAGCGAGACCAGCGAAACGTTGCAATTCCACGACACCGGCCACGTCGCCGCCGACCCGCGGCGATGGCTTGCGCTGCCCGTGCTGCTGACCGGCGCCTTCCTGCCGATCCTCGACTTCAACGTCGTCAATCTCGCGCTGCCCGCCATCCGCGACGATCTCGGCGCAACCGCAAGCGAAGTGCAGTTCGTGATCTCGGCTTACGCGGCGGCCTATGCGGTGTTCCTGATCACCGGTGGCCGTCTCGGCGACCTGCTCGGGCGACGCCGCATGTTCCTGACCGGCGTCGCCGGCTTCACCATCGCATCGGTGCTGTGCGGCATCGCGTGGTCACCGACCGTGCTTGTCGCCGGACGCATCCTGCAAGGTCTCACCGCGACCGTGATGGCGCCGCAAGTGCTGGCCTCGATCCGCGTGCTGTTTCCGCCCGCCGAACAGGGCCGCGCGCTAGGCTTCTACGGCGCGACCTTTGGCCTTGCCAACATCTGCGGTCAGATCCTGGGCGGCGCCTTGGTCTCGGCCCATCCGTTCGGGCTGGCCTGGCAGGCGATCTTCCTGATTAACGTGCCGATCGGCATCGTCGCATTCGTCGGCGGGTTGCTGTTCCTCGCCGACTCCCGCGCCGAGCATGCCCAGCGGCTCGACATCGGCGGCGTCATCCTGCTGTCGCTCACGCTCGGCTTTCTGGTCTATCCGCTGATCGAGGGACGCGAGTCCGGCTGGCCGATCTGGATCATCGCCATGCTGCTGGCGTCACCCGTGATGCTCCTGGCCTTCGTCCGGTTCGAGGCCGGCCTGTCGGCGCGCGGCGGCGACCCGCTGGTCGCGCTGCATCTGCTGCGCAACAGCGATTTCGTGATCGGACTGGTGATGGCGCTCGCCTTCTACATGCTGTCGTCGTTCTATCTGACCTTCGCGGTGTATTTGCAAAGCGGCCTGCACCAGTCGCCGCTGGCAGCGGGCCTCGCCACCCTGCCCTTTGCCACCGGCTTCTTCGTAAGTTCGCTGCTGTCGTCCTACGTCATGCAATGGCTCGGCCCGCGGACGCTGACGGTCGGCTTCGCGCTGCAGGTGATCGGCTTCGGCATCGTGATGCTGGCGGTCGGCGGCGTGAGTCCGCAGAGCCTCGAATTCGGCCTGATCTGCGGCGGGCTCGGCTTCGGCACCGTGATGCCGTCAGTCATCAAGGCCGTGATCGGCAGCATCGATCCGCGCCACGCAGGATTGGCATCGGGCATGATGATTTCGACTTTCCAGATCGGCGCCGCGCTCGGCGTCGCGCTGATCGGTGGCGTGTTCTACAGCCTGCTCGGACCGCATCCGCAGGCCGGCGACTACGCCCATGCCTTCACCATCGCGCTCGGCTGCAACGTCGCGCTGCTCGCGCTCGGCGGCTGGCTGTCATTGTGGCTGCCGCGCGAACCACGGGCTTGAACCGATCCGAGGACAACACCATGAACGCCCCGCTATACGACGCCTCCATCCCCGTGTTCCGGCAAATGCTCGATGCGCTGGCCGACCTGCTGCGCAAGGGCGAAGCCCATGCCCGCGAACGTGGTCTCGATCCCGACGCCATGCTGGCGGCGCGGCTTGCGCCCGACATGCTGACATTGGTTGGTCAGGTGCAACGGGCCAGCGATCACGCCAAGGGCGCCGCAGGACGGCTCGCCGGCTTCGAGCCACCACCCTTTGCCGACGATGAGCAGAGCCTCGCTGAAGCCCATGCCCGCATTTCCCGGACGCTCGATTACATCGACACGGTGCCGGTTCAGGCATTCGATCAGGCGGCCGAACGCCTCATCACTCTACCCTTCGGCGTCCCGCAAATGCCGGCGGCGCGATATCTCCATGGCTTCGCGCTGCCGAGCCTGTTCTTCCACGTCGCCACGGCCTACGCCATCTTGCGTCACCGAGGCGTGCCGCTCGGCAAGCGCGATTTCCTCGGCAACTATCTCTCGACCTGACTGCTACTTCCTGGCGACCTCGCGAAGCGTGGTGTAGACCCACTCTTCTCCCTGCTTGATGGCCTCGACGCCGATCCTTTCGTCGTTGCCATGCATCCGGCTCAGGATGTCGTCGTCGAGCGGATAGGGATAGATGCCGTAGACGGGTACGTTGCGCTCGCGCCAGGCGATGGCGTCGGTGCCCGCCTCGAACATGGTCGGCACCAGCACGGCATCCTTCCAAACCCGCTTGGCGTTGCGCTCCAGCGCGGCATAGAGCTCGGTATCGACCGGCGATGCCGGCAGCTTGCTCCGCATCAGATAGGCGTCCCGTGCCTCCTGCTGCGTCAGCGCGGAAACGATGCTCACCTCGATGCCGGGATCGCCGACCACACGCTTGATCTCCTCGATCATCTGGTCGGCGGTCGTTCCCGGCAGCAGCCGCGTGTTCACGACCGCCTTGGCGTCGCCGGGGATGACGTTGGGCTTGATGCCGGCGTCGATCATCGTGATCACCATGGTGTCGCGCAGCAGGGCGTGCAGCAGCAGGCTGTCCTTGGGATTGTCGGCGACCAGCTTCTTGCCGGCCGCGTCGCGTTCGCCCTGGTCCTTTGCCGCCAACAGCTGCTTGATGTCGGCGGCGGTCTGTTCCGAGCTGATCGGAAGCAGCGCCTTGAAGTACCCCTCGGTCGCCGGCACCAGCTTGACGGCGGGATCGTGCACCGCGAGCTTGGCCAGCGCTGCGATCAGACGGTCGTTGGCCATCGCGCCCGCCGGAAACGGCCGCGAGGAATGGCCCGAGGGACCGGTCGCCTTCAAGGCGAACGTCGCCGAGAGCTTTTCCGCCGTGGTGACATTGATCTGGCGCACCGTGCCGTCGCGCTCTTGCAGCACGTAGCCGCCTTCGTTCAGCGCGAATTCCGCGTCGATCTTGTCCCAATGGTTCTTCGCCAGCCAAACCGTGCTGTATTGTCCCTGCTCCTCATCGGCCTCCGCCAGGAAGATCACGTCGCGCGCGAGCGGCGTCTTCTCCTCGGCAAGCCGCATCACCGCGCTCGCGAACACGGCGAGCCCGCCCTTGAAATCCATCGCGCCGCGCCCGTAGACGAATCCGTCCTTCTCGATCCCCGCGAACGGCTCCACGGTCCACTTCTCACGCTCGACCGGAACGACGTCGGCATGCGCGGCCAGCAGCACCGGCTTCTTCGAGCCGTCGCCGCGCAGCCGTGCAATGAAATGCGCGGCCTTGCCGTTCGGGGCGACGAAGATGTCCACCTCGGCGCCCAGCGGCGCGAATTGCGACTTCAGATATTCGGCGAGCGCCCGCGTGTCTCCAGGTCCGTTCGAAGTATCGAATGAGATCAACTTCTTGAGCAGGGCAACCGTGCGGTCCCCATTCGGGTCGGCGGCGGCAAATCCTGTTCCAGAGAGGAAGACGCCTGCGGCGAGTATCAAGGCGGCGAGGTTATTCCTGGTCTGCGACGTCACGTTTCTTTCTCCCGTTTTATTCGAGCATATCCCGCAGGGCCGGCATCAGGGAGCCCTTCCGAACAGCAGTTTCAGCATGGCTGCCGCGACAAGCGTCGTCACTGCAAGGCCGGTGGAGAGATAGAGCGCACTGGCATCGCCGAATCGGTCGATCACGACCGCATAGAGCAACGGCGCCGCTGCCGGCAGGATGAAGCTCGGAACCACGAGCCGGCCGACCAGCGTGCCATAGCTGCGATGATCGAACAGGATCAGCGGCAGCGTACCCCTGGTGATGGTCAGAATGCCGTTGCAGCCGCCGTAGAGCAGCGCGAAGGCGATCGCCATTCCGTTCGACGACCCGCTGAACAGCCCGGCGAGGAAGGACAGCGGCATGATCAGGCAGGCGGCCAGATTGAGCGCGAGCGGGTCGATCCGCCGGCCGAACAGCACCTCGCAGAGACGCGCTGCCGACTGCCCAATCCCCCGCAGCGTCGCGATCCACACCGCCACCGTGACGGTGAGCCCGAGACCGGAGAGCACCGCGATCATGTGCGCGGACATGCCTGCATTCAGGAAATTGGCGCCGGTCATGATCACCGCATAGAGCCCACCCGCCATCGCAAGCCGCTCGCGGCCAACGGCAAGCGGTGGCTTGGGAGCAACCGATACGGAACCCTGCACGCCGGCGAACCGCTCATTCGGAATCAGCAGATGCAGTGGGATCGTCAGCAGCGCGAAGCCGGCATAGGCCAGCACTGCGATGCGCCAGCCGAACTGTTCCGACAGCATGTGGCCGAGCGGCCAGAACACGGTCGCGGCCAGGCCACCGAGCAAGGTGATCCCGGACATCGCCCGGCGCGCCTCCGGACCGCCAATCCGTGCCAGCGCCGCGAACGCCGCGTCATACAGTGTCAGCCGCATGCCGAGGCCGAGCACGATCCACGACGCGAAATAGACAGCGATCTGGTGTGAGACCGCGAGACCGGCGCAACCGAGCGCGTTGATCACGGCCCCCGCGACCATGACCTCGCGGCCGCCGCGGCCATCCACCCATCGCCCTGCGAGCGGCGACGTCACGCCCATCACCAGCAGCGCTGCGGCGAACCCGCCGTAGACGATGTCGCGGCTCCAGCCGAGATCCGCCGCGATCTGCTCGCCGAAGCCGCCGATCAGATAGTAGGTCGCGCCCCACGAGATCAGCTGCGCAAGCCCGAGGGCGACGACGACGCGGCGGGCGATCACCGCGACTGGTCCCTCTCCGCGGGAAGTCTGGAGGCACCCGGTCCTAGCGATCGCTGCATCAGCACGGTGTCGACCCACTGCCCGAGCTTGAAGCCGACCGACCTCAGCGTTCCGACCATCTCGAAGCCCATGCGCCGGTGCAGCGCGATCGATCCGGCATTGCCACTGTTGCCGATCACGGCAATCATTTGCCGCCACGGCCCGGCCTCGGTGCGCGCGATCAGGGCCTCAAGCAGCGCCACGCCAATGCCGCGGCCATGCAGCCCATCGGTCACGTAGACCGAGTCTTCGATGGTGTGTCGATAGGCCGGCCGCGGCCGATACGATGTCGCATATGCGTAGCCGACCACGCGGCCTTCGAGTTCGGCGACGAGATACGGCAGGCCCGCCGCAAGCACGGCGCTCCGGCGACCGCGCATCTCGTCCACCGCCGGCGGCACTTCCTCAAAGGTCGCCAGCCCGTTCAGCACATGATGGGCGTAGATGCCCTGGACATCGGCCATGTCGCCGTCCGTCGCGTCGCGGACCACGACGCCGTCGATCCCTGCCGCCATGTTGCCTCCCTGCCGCAGCCATCAATATTGCCCAACCATGCGCTTCGCCGTTATATAAGTGAAGCTTTGATTGGTTATGCATAGCATAAGAGATACTTTGATGAAGAATCTCAACCTCGACTACCTCGACAGCTTCGCCGTCGTGATCGATTGCGGCAGCTTCTCGGCCGCGGCCGAGCGGCTGCAACTCACCCAGCCCGCGGTGAGCCTGCAAGTCCGCCAGCTCGAGCGCAACCTGAATGCGACCCTGATCGAGCGGGTTGGACGCAAGGCCAGGCCGACCGCCGCCGGAGTCGCCCTGCTCTCGCACGCGCAACAGATCAACGCGGCGGTGATGGCGGCGGTCGATGCCGTCGCGCAGCAGACCACGGGAACGGCAGGCCGCGTGCGGCTCGGCACCGGGGCGACCGCCTGCATCTTCCTGCTGCCGCCGATCCTGAGGGAGTTGCGTGCAGCGTTGCCCTCGCTCGAGATCACCGTCACGACCGGGAATACCGCGGAGATCGCGCGCGCCGTCGAGGACAATACGATCGACATCGCGCTGGTCACGCTGCCGGTGTCGGGCCGCAGCTTCGAGGTCACCCCTGTGATGAACGACGAGTTCGTGCTGATCGCGCCGCGCGACATGAAGCTGCCGGCCCGCATCACCCCGGAGGTGCTGGCGACGAGGCCGGTTCTGCTATTCGAGCCCGGCGGCAACACGCGGCGCACCGCGGACGAGTGGCTGGCGCGTGGCGGCGTCTCGCTGAAGCCATTGATGTCGCTCGGCAGCGTCGAGGCGATCAAGGAGATGGTGCGCGCCGGCCTTGGCTGCGCTATCCTGCCCGGCATGGCGGTGCCTGCCGAGGCCAGGCCGCGCGACCTGATCGTCCGCTCGCTGTCACCAAAACTCTATCGCCGGCTCGCGGTCGTGATCCGCCGCGACAAGCGCCTCGATCGTGGGCTGCGGCAGACCTTGTCGGCGCTCAAGACGCTCTCGACGACGAAGGATCACTGCCGCTAAGGCGTGATCGGAAACAATGCGGAGCTTGCTTGCGGCAGGCCGCTCAGGTGGAGCGATCAGAACCAGGCGCCCTGAATGCCGAGAATGACAGCGACCAGCGAGATCAACAGGCCGATGCCGGAAAACAGCGCGACGGTGACAAACTCTGCCATATCAGAGTTTTCGGACTCGGACGTGGATGAGGCCTTGATTGGGGTCGCGATGCGAGCTGCCTTGGGCATGACGGCACTCCAAAATGATTCCGTGGTCAAAAATCCCAGCCCTATCCGGGAGTCCCGGGAACTCGTCAAAGGTTCAATGCGCGTGATGATAGTCGCGCAGGAAACCGGCCGGTGTGATCCCTTTCACACCGGCCAATGCTTACACTGAGAAACAAATTAGCCGCGATAGATCGGTGCGCCGGCGGGCGATGCCGTTGCGCCGCCGTCGATGAACAGTTCCTGCCCCTGCACATGCGCGGCATCGTCCGACGCCAGGAACAGCACGGTCTTCGAGATATGATCGGGTTCACCGAGGCGGCCGAGCGGCGTGGTCTTGCCGATGCGCTGCTCGAAGGCCTTCTCGGCTTCGGGGGTTGCGATCGCCGCGCCCCAGATCGGCGTGCGCACCGCACCCGGCGCCACCACATTGACGCGGATCCCGCGCGGCGACAGTTCCGATGCCATCACGCGCGCCATCGCGCGTACGCCGGCCTTGCTCGCGGCATAGGCCGAGTAGCCGGGATTACCGAGCACCGAAATCACCGAGCCGTTGAGGATGATCGACGCGCCGTCATTGAGATAGGGCGCGACCGCCTGCACGGTGAAGAACACGCCGGTGAGATTGGTGCGGATCACGTTCTCGAATGCCGCCAGCGTCGTGCCGCCGACCGGTGTCTGGCCGGGAATGCCGGCATTGGCGAACAGCACGTCGTATCTGCCGAACTTTTCCGCGCCCTGCTTCACCGCGGCCTCCAGCGCCGCGACATCGGTGGCATCGGCCACCACAGCGAGCGCATTCGGCCCGAGTTCACTGGCCGCCGCCGCGAGCGTCTCCTTGTTGCGCCCGGTAATGACGACCCTTGCGCCTTCGGCTACGAACAGCTTTGCCGTCGCAAGTCCGATGCCGCTGTTGCCGCCGGTGATCAACGCCGTCTTGTTCGCCAGTCTCATGTCCGCCTCCAGCATGGTTGCATTATTAAACTTCGTTGCCTAACTATGGCATCAGGTTTAATATTGCAACCACACAAGGCCGTGATGGCTCGGATTCCGGAGGATAGTCGGTGAAGCGAACCAGTCTTGCAGGCGATTCCTGTCCGGTGGCGCGCGCGCTCGACGTGTTCGGCGACTGGTGGTCGCTCCTGATCATCCGCGACGCCAGCCTCGGCCGCCGCCGCTTCGGCGAATTCCAGGCAAGCCTCGGGCTCGCCAAGAACATCCTGGCTACCCGGCTGCGCACGCTGGTCGAGCGCGGCATCCTGAGGACGGTCCCCGCCTCCGACGGCAGCGCCTATCAGGAATATGTGCTGACGCCGAAAGGCCACGGCATCTTTCCCATCCTCGTCGCGTTGCGCCAATGGAGCGAGGAGTTCGACGGGCACCCGGACGAGATCGCGACCGTGCTGGTCGACCGCGCCAGGGGCAAGCCGGTGAAGAAGCTCACGCTCTATTCGCAGGACGGTCGCGTGCTGGGTGCCGCCGACACGACGCTGAAGCCGCGGCCTGCGCGGAAGACGGCGCGGCACGCGATGTCGTAGGGCGGCTATCCTTTCGTCATTCCAGGGCGACGCGCAGCGTCGAGCCCGGAATGACGGGGGTGAAAGCGCCGCGATCCCGCTCAGCACCGAATGCGGTGGCTATGGGTCCTGGCCTTCGCCAGGACGGCGAATGGAGGGAACCCTGCGCCAAAGCCCCGGGCTCTCTCATCCCTCACGACAGCTTCCGCCGGCTACGGGCGCGCAACTGCTCGTCGGCTTCCAGCCGGGCCATCGCGAACAGGCGGTCGAGGACTTCGAATTTGTGGCGCTGGGCAAGCTTGGCGAGTTCGGTCGCCGCGGCGCCGATCAGGATCAGGGCGTCATCCGGGTCGCCGTCCCCGGTTGTCGCGTCGTCCGCCGGTCGCCGCCGGCCGGCCGTCTCGCGCTTCCGGCCGCCCCCTGTGCTGCTCAAAAGGCCTATTCCGATTCCCACCCTCTATATAAGGAGAGATACGCCGTTTCCGGCCGCAACTCTAGGACGTATTTTTCAACCCTCGGGATAGGAACTCCACAGCTTCAGCCCTCCCTTCAATATCTGGCGATTTGACAGCGACCGCCCCAGCACCCATGTTCGCCCCGACACGGCGGGCCGCGAGTCTAGCGGAACCCGCCTTCAGGTTTTCCCGTAAGCTATTGGAATGACATGAATATCGTCATTGTGGAGTCGCCGGCCAAGGCCAAGACGATCAACAAATATCTGGGGTCCTCCTACGAGGTCCTGGCGTCGTTCGGCCATGTCCGCGACCTCCCGGCCAAGAACGGTTCGGTCGATCCGGATGCCAATTTCCAGATGATCTGGGAGGTTGATGCCAAGGCCGCGGGCCGGCTCAACGACATCGCCAAGGCGCTCAAGGGTGCCGACCGCCTGATCCTCGCAACCGACCCTGATCGCGAGGGCGAAGCGATCTCCTGGCACGTGCTGGAGGTGATGAAGGAGAAGCGCGCGCTGAAGGACCAGAAGGTCGAGCGCGTGGTGTTCAACGCCATCACCAAGCAAGCCGTCTCCGAGGCCATGAAGGCACCGCGTCAGATCGACGGCGCGCTGGTCGACGCCTATATGGCGCGCCGCGCACTGGACTATCTGGTCGGCTTCACCCTCTCCCCGGTGCTGTGGCGCAAGCTGCCCGGCGCCCGCTCCGCCGGCCGCGTGCAGTCGGTCGCGCTGCGGCTGGTGTGCGACCGCGAGCTCGAAATCGAGAAGTTCGTGCCGCGGGAATACTGGTCGCTGGTCGCAACCCTGCTGACGCCGCGCGGCGAAGCCTTCGAGGCGCGCCTGGTCGGCGCCGACGGCAAGAAGATCGCGCGGCTCGACATCGGCTCCGGCGCGGAAGCCGAAGACTTCAGGAAGGCGATCGAGGCCGCGCTGTTCAAGGTGGGGACCGTCGAGGCGAAGCCGGCCCGGCGCAATCCGCAGGCGCCCTTCACCACCTCGACCTTGCAGCAGGAAGCCAGCCGCAAGCTCGGCTTCGCGCCGGCCCACACCATGCGCATCGCGCAGCGGCTCTATGAAGGCATCGACATCGGCGGCGAGACCACCGGCCTCATCACCTATATGCGAACCGACGGCGTGCAGATCGCGCCGGAAGCGATCACCCAGGCGCGCAAGGTGATCGGCGAGGATTACGGCAACGCCTATGTGCCAGACAGCCCACGTCAGTATCAGGCCAAGGCCAAGAACGCCCAGGAAGCGCACGAAGCGATCCGCCCGACCGATCTGTCGCGCCGTCCGGCCTCGATCGGCCGCCGGCTCGATGCCGATCAGGCCAGACTCTATGAACTGATCTGGAAGCGCACCATTGCGAGCCAGATGGAATCGGCCGAGCTCGAACGCACCACCGTCGATATCGAGGCCAAAGCCGGCGCTCGCGTGCTGGAGCTGCGCGCCTCCGGCCAGGTCATCAAGTTCGACGGCTTCCTCGCGCTGTACCAGGAAAGCCGCGACGACGAGGAGGACGAGGATTCGCGCCGCCTGCCCGCGATGAGCGCGGGCGAGGCGGTGAAGCGCCAGAGCCTCGCCGTCACCCAGCATTTCACCGAGCCGCCGCCGCGCTTCTCGGAAGCGTCCTTGGTCAAGCGGATGGAAGAGCTCGGCATCGGCCGTCCCTCGACCTACGCTTCCATCCTTCAGGTGCTGAAGGACCGCGGCTACGTCAAGCTGGAGAAGAAGCGGCTGCACGGCGAGGACAAGGGCCGCGTCGTGGTCGCGTTCCTCGAGAACTTCTTCTCGCGCTACGTCGAATACGATTTCACCGCCGACCTCGAAGAGCAGCTCGACCGCATCTCCAACAACGAGATCGCCTGGCAGCAGGTGCTGCAGGATTTCTGGCGCGGCTTCATCGGCGCGGTCAACGACATCAAGGACCTCAGGGTCGCCGAGGTGCTCGACGCGCTCGACGAGATGCTCGGCCCGCACATCTATCCGCCGCGCGCGGACGGCGGCGACGTCCGGCAGTGCCCGACCTGCGGCACCGGCCGGCTCAACCTGAAGGCCGGCAAGTTCGGCGCCTTCGTCGGCTGCTCGAACTATCCGGAATGCCGCTACACCCGGCCACTGGCGGCCGACAGCGCCGAGAGCGCCGACCGCGTGCTCGGCACCGATCCCGACACCGGCTTCGACGTCACGGTGAAGGCCGGCCGCTTCGGCCCCTACATCCAGCTCGGCGAGCAGAAGGATTATGCCGAAGGCGAGAAGCCGAAGCGCGCAGGGATTCCGAAAGGCACCTCGCCCGCCGATGTCGATCTCGAACTGGCACTGAAGCTGCTGTCGCTGCCGCGCGAGATCGGCAAGCATCCCGAGACCGGAGAGCCGATCACCGCCGGCCTCGGCCGGTTCGGGCCGTTCGTCAAGCACGAGAAGACCTATGCCAGCCTCGAGGCCGGCGACGAGGTGTTCGATATCGGCTTGAACCGCGCGGTGACGCTGATCGCGGAGAAGATCGCCAAGGGCCCGAGTGGCCGCCGCTTCGGCGCCGATCCGGGCAAGCCGCTCGGCGATCACCCGACGCTCGGTGCGGTGGCGCTCAAGAACGGCCGCTACGGCGCCTATGTCGCCGCCGGTGGCGTCAACGCCACGATCCCGAGCGACCGCACGCCCGACGAGGTCACGCTCGCCGAGGCCATCGCGCTGATCGACGAACGCGCGGCCAAGGGCGGCGGCAAGAAGGTCAAGAAGGCGAAGGCAGAAAAGCCTGCCAAGGCCAAAAAAGCCAAATCTGAAAACGCGGCAGAAGAAACCGACGGCGACGCCGAGGCCAAGCCTGCCAAGAAGGCTGCGTCGAAAAAGGCCGCGGCGAAGCCGAAAACGGATGCGACCAGCAAGGCGCGCGCGCCGGTCGCCTCCGGTGCCAAGACGTCGCCTGCAAAGTCATCGGCATCAGCGAAAGCGCCCGCGAAGAAGAGCGCCGGCAAGGCACGAGGATAAGTGAAAAGAAAACCCGACCATGGCTTTCCGGGCCGGGACGCCATCGTCGCCTTCATCCGCGCCAATCCAGGCAAGGTCGGCACCCGCGAGATCGCGCGCGAGTTCGGCCTCAAGAACGACGACCGCATCGCGCTGAAGCGGCTGCTGCGCGAACTCGCCGACGACGGCACGGTCGCCAAGCGCGGCCGCAAGATCCACGAGCCGGCCGCGCTGCCGCCGACCGTGCTCGCCGACATCACCGGCCGTGACAGCGATGGCGAACTGATCGCCACGCCCGCCGAGTGGGACACCGACGAGAACGGCTCCGCGCCGAAAATCCGCATCGAGATGCCGCGGCGGCCAAAGCCCGGCACCGCCGCCGGCGTCGGCGACCGCGCGCTGCTCCGGGTCGAGGTGACCGACGAGCAGGACGGCACGCCCTATCGCGGCCGCATCATCAAGGTGATCGATCGCGGCCGCGCCCGCATCCTCGGCATCTTCCGCCGCAATCCCGACGGTAGCGGGCGGCTGATCCCGGTCGACAAGAAGCAGGCGGGCCGCGAGCTCAACATCGCGGCGGCCGACAGCGACGGCGCGGTCGACGGCGACCTCATCAGCGTCGATCTGGTGCGCACCCGCGCCTATGGCCTCGCCTCAGCCCGGGTCAAGGAGCGGCTCGGCTCGATTGCGAGCGAGAAGGCGATCAGCCTGATCGCGATCAACACCCACGACATTCCGCAGGTGTTCTCGTCAGCTGCGCTCCGCGAGGCCGAAGAGGCAAAACCTGCGACCTTGCAGGGCCGCGAGGATTGGCGCGACGTCCCGCTGGTCACCATCGATCCGCCCGATGCCAAGGATCACGACGACGCCGTGCATGCGGAGGTCGACACCGATCCCGACAACAAGGGCGGCTTCATCGTCCATGTCGCGATCGCCGACGTCGCATTCTATGTGCGGCCCGGCTCGGCGCTCGACCGCGACGCACTCCAGCGCGGCAATTCGGTGTATTTCCCCGATCGCGTCGTGCCAATGCTGCCGGAGCGCATCTCCAACAATCTCTGCTCGCTGGTGCCGGGCGAGCCGCGCGGCGCGCTCGCGGTGCGGATGGTGATCAGCGCCGACGGCCGCAAGCGCTCGCACAGCTTCCATCGCGTGCTGATGCGCTCGGCGGCAAAGCTTGCCTATGCGCAGGCGCAGGCAGCGGTCGACGGCAGGCCCGACGACACCACGGGCCCCCTGCTCGATCCGATCCTGAAGCCGCTGTGGGCGGCCTATGAGCTGGTCAAGCTTGCGCGCAACGAGCGCGATCCGCTCGATCTCGATCTGCCCGAGCGCAAGATCCTGCTCAAACCCGACGGCACCGTCGATCGGGTGATCGTGCCGCAGCGGCTCGATGCGCACCGTCTGATCGAGGAGTTCATGATCCTCGCCAACGTCGCCGCGGCGGAGATGCTGGAGAAGAAGGCGCTTCCGCTGATCTACCGCGTGCATGACGAGCCGAGCCAGGAGAAGGTGCACAATCTCCAGGAATTCCTGAAGACGCTCGACCTGCCTTTCACCAAGCAGGGCGCGCTGCGGCCCGCGCAGTTCAACCGCGTGCTCGCGCAGGTCGCGGGCGAGGATTACGAACCGCTGGTCAATGAAGTCGTGCTGCGCTCGCAGGCGCAGGCCGAATACTCTGCCGAGAACTACGGTCATTTCGGCTTGAACCTGCGCCGCTACGCGCACTTCACCTCGCCGATCCGCCGCTATGCCGACCTGATCGTGCATCGCGCGCTGATCCGCGCGCTCGGCCTCGGCGAAGGCGCCTTGCCGACCGACGAGACCGTGGAGACACTCGCCGAGATAGCCGCGCAGATTTCCGTCACCGAGCGCCGTGCGATGAAGGCAGAGCGCGAGACCACCGACCGGCTGATCGCACATTTCCTAGCCGATCGCGTCGGCGCCTCGTTCCAGGGCCGGATTTCCGGCGTGACGCGATCGGGCCTGTTCGTGAAGCTCGACGACACCGGCGCCGACGGCCTGATCCCGATCCGCAACATCGGCAGCGAGTATTTCAACTACGACGAAACCCGTCACGCGCTGATCGGCTCGCGTAGCGGCACCATGTACCGGCTTGGCGACGTCGTCGACGTCCGCCTGGTCGAAGCCGCGCCGATCGCCGGCGCGTTGCGGTTCGAGCTGTTGTCCGAAGGACAGACAATTCCGCGCGGCAGAAAACACGACAGCATCAGAGGTGAGCGCCGCGCCGCGGGATTTAACAAGAGGCCAGGCAAGGGATCCGGCAAGAAGGCGCACAAGGAACGTAAGGCGCGCAGCAAGAAGGACCGCAAGCCGGCAAAGCCGAAGTCCGGCAAATCGAAGCGAGGCAAGTCATGGACGTGAAGTCGTGGACGTGACACCCCCGACAGTGGTCTGGACTCGCGACGCCGTCGCCCCCGAGAAGCGCGACGTGTGGAGTGCGATGAAGCGCGGTTTCCGCGGCCGTTGTCCGCGCTGCGGAAAAGGCAGATTGTTCCGCAAGTTTCTCAAGTGCGACGGACATTGCCCGGTCTGCGACCTCGATTTTTCGCCACATCGCGCTGACGATCTGCCCGCCTATCTCGTCATCGTCATCGTCGGTCATATCGTGGTACCGACCGCGCTGTGGATCGAAACCAACTATTCGCCACCGGTGTGGCTGCAACTTGCGATCTACCTGCCGTTCACGCTGTTCGCATCGCTGGCGCTGTTGCAGCCGGTGAAGGGAGCCGTGATCGGATTGCAATGGGCCCTGCGCATGCATGGCTTTGACGAGAATCCCCCTAGCGACATCCCGCCGGTCTAGCTAAACCGGACGCCAAGAAGAAATGAAAGGGATGAAATGACTGAAGCCGCCGCCCCCGCCGCCGTCGTCCACCAGGGCGATAAGGAAGCCGATCATCATGCGTATTTCCGGCCGAAGGACGCCGCGACGCTGATCCTGATCGACCGTTCCGGCGCCAAGCCGAAGGTGCTGGTCGGCAAGCGTCACGACAAGGTGGTGTTCATGCCGGGCAAATTCGTCTTCCCCGGCGGCCGCGTCGACAAGGCCGACAACCGCGTGCCGGTCGCAGCGCCGATCACGCCGGAGCTCGAAGCCAATCTGTTGAAGGGCAGCCCGAAGATCACGTCCGGCCGCGCGCGCGCCCTCGCCAATGCCGCGATCCGCGAAGCCTGTGAAGAGACCGGGCTCTGCCTCGGCCGCAAGGTCGAGAAGAAGACCAAGCTCGACGGTCCGTGGGCGCCGTTCGCCGACGCGGGCCTGCTGCCCGATCCGTCGGGCCTGTTCCTGATCGCACGCGCGATCACCCCGCCTGGCCGCGTCCGCCGCTTCGACACCCGCTTCTTCACCGCCGATGCCTCGACCATCGCGCATCGCGTCGAAGGCGTGGTGCATGCCGATGCCGAACTGGTCGAGCTCGTCTGGGTCGAGATCGGCTCCGAGCCGCTCGCCGACGCGCATGCCATGACCAAGAACGTGCTCGCCGAGCTCGACCGCCGTCTTGCCACCGGCCCGCTCCGCCATGACGCGCCGGTGCCGTTCTTCCATTTCTATGGCGGCAAGATGCAAAAGGACGTGCTGGGGGCGTAACGAGCGCACCCACCATCACCCTGTCATTCCCCGGTGCGCAATTGCGCACCTGAGGGCACGCCTCTTGGCGCGAGCCCGGAATCCATCAAGCCGCATGAATGGTGGAGGAATGGATTCCGGGTTCGTCGCTTCGCGCCGCCCCGGAATGACGGCATTGAGGAAGTGCCCAAAAACAAAATAATCTTCCGGATGGCGCGCCGGATGCCGCCTCCCTATCTGTTCCGCTAACGACATCAAGGACGGAACGGGGCAATGGCGAAGCGTCAACTCAAGCTCGGCGCGTTCATGCGGCCGATCAGCATCCACACCGGCGCCTGGCGCTATCCCGGGGCCTGGCCCGACGCCAATTTCAACTTCGACCACATCAAGACGCTGATCCGGAAGCTCGAGGCCGGCAAGTTCGACGCCTTCTTCATGGCCGACCATCTGGCCGTGCTCAACATGCCGATCAATGCGCTGAAGCGCAGCCACACCGTGACCTCGTTCGAGCCGTTCACGCTGCTCTCGGCACTGGCGGCTGTGACAGAGAATATCGGCCTGGTCGCAACCGGCTCGACCACCTTCGACGAGCCCTACCATGTCGCCCGCCGCTTCGCCTCGCTCGACCACATCTCGGGCGGCCGCGCGGGGTGGAATATCGTCACCACGTCCAATCCGGACGCGGCGCTGAATTTCGGGCTCGACGATCACATGGAGCATGCCGAACGCTACAAGCGCGCCCGCGAATTCTACGACGTCGTCACCGGCCTCTGGGACTCGTTCGCCGATGACGCGTTCGTGCGCGATGTCGAGTCCGGCCTGTTCGTCGATCCCGACAAGATGCATGTGCTCAACCACAAGGGCAAATATCTCTCGGTGCGCGGCCCGCTGAACATCGCCCGCCCCGTCCAGGGCTGGCCCGTGATCGTGCAGGCCGGCGCTTCCGACGATGGCAGGCAGCTTGCGGCCGAGACTGCGGAGGCCGTGTTCACCGGCGGCGGCAGCCTTGCCGACGGACAAAAGCTCTATGCCGACATCAAGGGCCGCATGGAGAAGATCGGCCGCGATCCCGAGCATCTGAAGATCCTGCCCGGCGCCTTCGTGGTGGTCGGCGACAGCGTCGAGGAAGCCAAGGAGAAGCGCGCACTGCTCGACAGCCGCGTGCATTACGACAGCGCGATCGCCTCGCTCTCGGTGATCCTCGGCACCGATGCATCCGGCTTCGATCCCGACGGCCAATTGCCACCGATCCCCGAGACCAATGCCAGCAAGAGCGGCCGGCAGCGCCTGGTCGAGGTCGCGGCGCGCGACAAGCTCACCGTGCGTCAGCTCGCGCAGCGCGTCGGCGGCTATGGCGGGCTCGCGTTCGTCGGCACACCGCAGACCATCGCCGACCAGATGGAGGAATGGCTGACCGGTCGCGGCAGCGACGGCTTCAACATCATGTTCCCCTATCTGCCGCAGGGCCTGTTCGAGTTCGTCGACCGGGTGGTGCCGGAACTTCAGAAGCGGGGAATCTTCCGCAACGAGTATGAGGGGCGGACATTGCGCGAAAATCTCGGCCTGCCGCGCCCCAAAAACCAGTTCTTCGAGGGCTAATTGGCCGGAATCGGGACGATTTCGGCCCGGAAATCCTTGACTTTGAGCGGTTTGTGGCTAGTTTCCGGGCCAAACGCGGGCCGATTTGGCCGGCTCCCGATACCCCTTCATTTTCGAGGATTTGCACATGGCCAAAGCGGTCACCATCAAGGTCAAGCTCGTGTCGACGGCCGACACCGGCTTCTATTACGTCGCCAAGAAGAATTCGCGCACCATGACCGACAAGCTGGTCAAGAAGAAGTACGACCCGGTCGCGCGCAAGCATGTCGAGTTCAAGGAAGCCAAGATCAAGTAAGATCGCCTGCTTCCGACCTTCAAGCGGGGCCCTTTGGGCCCCGTTTTTGCTTTGTAGCCAGGCGTCATCCCCTGAAGCGTCCCGGACAGCGCCCGGGCGAAGGGTCCGCATGGTTGCAGCCCTGGACGAAGGCAATGTTGGCGGTTACTCGGTCGCCTATGGCCGCGAGGACATCTACTTTCCGGTCTATGTGACGGCCGCCCTCGCCGCGGTGTTCCTGACCGCGACGTGGATCACGGGCGCGATCTACTGGCTGGCGCTGGCGGCGGCTGCCGCCAGCTTCACCTACTACAACATCCCGCTGCTGGAGGCCGGGCGTCCGACCATCGGGGCCAACCAGTACGGCATCTTCATCCAGGCCTTCGGGCTGATCCGCTGGCGCGCGATCACGCGGATCGATCTCGTCGAGATCGCCGAGCGCGCGATGACCGTCCACGAATTGCAGATCGCACTCGATGGGCCACTCGGCAGCGCGCTGGTGGCCGATTGGCGCAAGCGGCCGGCCTATCGGCTGCTGATGCGCTTACCCTGGCGCATGGACCATCGCGGCGTGGTGCGCGTCAATCTGGAGCCGTTCGATCGAACACCCGAGGAGATCCATCGGACGTTCCTCCGGATGTGGCGCTACTACCGGAGCTAGCCCTTGAATGCCTCATCCGGCAGATGCGCATCCGCGATGTCGGCATCCGGATTGTGTGTGATGGTCATGAACCAAACCAGGCTGAAGAACAGCGACCACGCCGTGTTCCAGTAGAACCAGTTCATAGGGCACCTCGAACAGGTTTGGCCGGTGGGCCGGCAGCGACTGCCGATCCCACCGAAGACTGCCCCGTTCCTACTGCACGACCTCGCCGTGCAGCGCGAGGTCGAGACCTTCGCGTTCGATGTCCTTCGTCACGCGGAGGCCAACGAAGAGATTGATCACATACAGGATGATCAAGCTCACCACGGCATCATACACGAAAACCGTCGCGACGCCGATACACTGATTGAGGAACTGCCCGGTATTTCCCTCCAGAACGCCGGCTGTTCCACCATACTGCTCGACCGCGAACACGCCGGTCAGCAGCGCCCCGACGATGCCTCCGAGCGCATGGACGCCAAAGCAGTCCAGCGCGTCATCGTAACTGAACATCCGCTTCAGCCCGGTGCATCCCCAGTAGCAGCAGACGCCGGCGGCGATGCCGATGGCGAAAGCGCCGACCGGCCCGACGAAACCGGAGGCCGGCGTGATCGCGACCAGGCCCGCGACCGCACCCGAGCAGATGCCGACGACGGTGGGCTTGCCCTTCAATGCCCATTCCACCAGCATCCAGGTGAAGCCCGCCACCGCCGTGGCGATCTGGGTCACCAGCATGGCCATGCCAGCCTGCATTCCGGCCGTGACGGCGGAGCCGGCGTTGAAGCCGAACCAGCCGACCCACAGCAGCGAGGCGCCGATGAAGGTCAGCACCATATTGTGCGCCGGTCCCGTCTCGACGCGCTTGCCAAGCATGATCGCGCACATCAGTCCGGCCACGCCGGCATTGATGTGCACCACGGTGCCGCCGGCGAAATCGAGAACTTTGACATAGGCGGCGTCGTTGCCCGCCGAGAAGATCCCGTCGGGTCCCCAGACCCAGTGCGCGATCGGCGCGTAGACCAAGATGGCCCAAAGGCCGATGAACCAGAGCATGGCCGAGAATTTCATCCGCTCGGCAAACGCGCCCGCAATCAACGCCGGCGTGATGATGGCGAATGTCATCTGGAAGCAGATGTAGACAGACTCAGGGATGGTGGCGGCGAGCGGATTGGGATTGCCGATGCCCCCCTTGCCGATGTCGCTCAGAATGTCCTTCAGGAACATGCGATCGAGACCGCCGATAAACGGCGTGCCGGCACGGAACGCCAGGCTGTAGGTGAGGACGGCAAACAGGATCGTGACCAGGCAGGTGACGGCGAAGCTGGTCATCACGGTATCGCCGACATTCTTCTTGCGCACCATGCCGCCATAGAACAGCCCGAGACCAGGGACCGTCATCATCAGGACGAGCGCAACCGAGGTCAGCATCCACGCCGTGTCGCCGGAGTTCGGCGTGCACTTCTCGAGGATCTTGCCGCCGCAGGCCGGCGGCCCAGCGTCCTCGGCCAGCGCGACGTCGCTGAACAGCAGGCAAAGAAGCGCAACTCCCAGCAGGGCTACCAGGATCCTCATGAGCTTCTGCTGCGTATTTGTCCCAGACTCCATCATCTTCCTCCCGTCACAAGAAATGCTGGTGTTCGGAATGCCGTGGCGTGAACGCCGAACGGCCGTCTGCGGCGCAGTGATTGGAATTGCGTTCGAGGAGATTCGATTGGGTGACGCGATCGCAAAACCGCAGCGGCGCCACACCGGACGGTCGGCACAACAGCTTCCTGCTCGGCGGCGCGGCGAAGGCCGTGGTGCGCGGATCGCTGGAGAATGACGGCGACTAGCCTCATCGCGGCCAGCCCTTCCCATGGGTCCCCAGGCCGGAACCTCAGCGACGGTTTCCGGCACGATTTCTAGCCATATTCAATCAAGATTCATGCCACCGGCGCTTACAGCGTAACGCCTTGAAAGCGCGAGCCCTTCAATCCGCGCACGGAACGGCTTCGCGCTCTGTTGCACGTTCTCGTAGCAAGCGATCGATGGAAAACTAGGCAAGACGCGGCGACTGTCCTGGGTACGGGCAGTCGCCGCTTGACCGGGAATGGACGCTAGGCCGCCTTGAGCAATGGCGGCTGCGAGGGCCGGATCAGCGCGAACGCCAGTTGGATGATGCCGCCGGCCAGCCCGAGCGCGACGCCGATGCGCCAGGCCATGGTGTAGGAGCCCAGCGAGTCGTAGATCACCCCTCCTCCATAAGCACCGAGGAAGCTGCCGATCTGATGGCTCATGAAGGCAAGGCCCTGGATCATCGCCTGCCAGCGCAGCCCGAACATCTCCGCGACCGCGCCCGCGACCAACGGCCCGACGCCCATCCAGAGGAAGCCCATGATGGCGCCGAACAACAGCGTCGAGCCCGGCGTTGCCGGCAGCATGAAGTACCAGGCGAGCGCCAGCGAGCGCAGGATGTAGATCGCGCCCAGCAGCGCCAGCTTGTTCCAGCGCTGGCCGGCCCAACCGAAGAACAGCGAGCCCAGCACGTTGAAGCCGCCGATCATGCCGAGCGTCTGCGCGCTCAACATCGGATCGAGGCCGCAAATCGCCAGATACGACGGCAGATGCGTGGTGAGGAACACGAGCTGCATGCCGCAGACCATGTAGGCGCAGGTCATCACCACGAAGGACGCATTGCCGAACGCGGTCTTCGCCGCGGTCGCCGCCGTGGCGTTGCCGATGTCGTCGCCCGCGGGCTTCGGCAGCGGGATCCTGTCGACGCGGCCGGCATACAACGCGGCCGGAATCATGCCGATCGAGAGAATCACAAAGCCCGCGAGCCCGACGCGCCAGCCAAAACCTTCATTGAGCATCTGGCCGATCGGCGCCGACAACAGGGCGCCGAGCGAGCCCGCGGCGGAAACCATGCCAAGCACGGTCGAGCGCACCATCTCCGGCACCGCGCGTGCGGCGACCGACATTGCGATCGCATTCGCGGTGCAGGCGAGCGAAATGCCGATCAACACGCCGGCGCCAATCATGATGCTGAAGAGGCCATGCGCCATCGTCATCAGCACGAGGCCCGCGATATAAGCCAACGCGCCGACCACCATGATCGGACGGAAGCCGTAGCGCACGGTCATCGCGCCGGCCAACGGCTGGAGGAAACCCCAGGCGAGGTTCTGCACCGCCAGAGCCAGCGTGAAATGGGACACCGAGATGCCGATGTCGTGTGTCAGCGGCTGCATGAAGATGCCGAGGCTCTGCCGCAGGCCCATGCTCAGCGTGAGCATGATGGAGGCGCCGATCAGAATCGGAAGCGTGGGACGCAGGACCTGTAGCAGGGGCATTGTTTTTGTTCTCCCGGATCGGCGCCGCACGAACGCCACGGCCTGCGATTCAGCCATGTTTTGGTTACACAGACCTGTGTAATTAGTCTATACGGGGGTAGTCCTGTCAAGCGAAGAGGATCACGGCCGGCGCATGGCTTCCCCGCCTCCCAAACAGACCATGAAAGAGCGGATCCTCGAGACCGCCGACAAACTGTTCTACCTGCAGGGCATTCGCGCGATCGGCGTCGATACCATTGCGGCCGAGATCGGCATCAGCAAGCGCACGCTCTACAATCACTTTCCGTCGAAGGATGCGCTGATCGAAGCCTATCTGCAGCGTCGCTTCGTGCGACCTCCGCCTTCCGACAAGCCGCCGGCCGAGCAGATCCTCGCGACCTTCGATTCGCTGGAACGCCGCTTCTCGGCCAAGGACTTTCGCGGCTGCCCGTTCGTAAACGCGGTGGCCGAACTCGGTCCCGAGGACGAGGACCGCAGCGTTCGCAACATCGCCATCGCCTTCAAGGAAAGCCGGCGGATCTGGTTTCGCGATCTGCTGCGCCAACTTGGCGTCGCCGATGCCGAGGGACTTGCGACCCAGCTCACGCTGCTGGTCGACGGCTCGATCGCACAGGACCTGGTGCGCGACGATCCAGCGATGGCGCGCGCGGCCAAGGAAGCCGCCCGCGTGCTGCTGGCGAACGCCGGGGTCAAGGTCGCAAACGCCGCGCCGGCGGACAACAAGCGCGGCGGATAAATCCGGTTGCGCAAACAGGTTCCGTTTGGTTGGTAGCGCCACGCACGCGAGATGGCCGACCGGAATATTCCGTCACGCGACATTGCCGACGACCGCGCGAGCAGCACGGCGCAACAGGGGAACGACCATGGAAGATCTGAAGGTGACCGCCACCGGCTACGATTTCGCGCCGGCGCGCGCGGCCATGCAGCGCTATATCGACAACAATCTCCTCTCCGGCATCTCCTCCGCGGTCATGGTCGGTCGCGACTTGGTCGACGTGTCCTGCGTCGGATGGGCCGACAAGGAAGCGCAGATCCCGCTGCGCACCGACCACATCTTCCGGGTGTTCTCCAACACCAAGCTGATCACCTCCTGCGCCGCGCTGCTGCTGCTCGAGGACGGCCATATCCGGCTCGACGATCCGATCGAGACCTTCATCCCGCAGCTCGGAAACCGCAAGGTGCTACGCCCGGGCGCGACGTCGATCGACGATACCGAGCCGGCGCAGAGTTCGATCACGATCCGCCAGTTGCTCAGTCACACTGCCGGCTTGAGCTACGGCTTCTTTGATCCCGGCACCGTCATCTTCAAGGCGCTGAACGAGCGCGGCGTGCACAACCCCAATACGACGCTGGCCGAGATGGTGGACGTGCTCGCCGATCTGCCGCTGATCTATCAGCCGGGGACGTCGTGGGAGTACTCGCTCGCGACCGACGTAACCTCACGCCTGGTGGAAGTCGTCAGCGGCCAGAGCTTCGACAAGTTCATCAAGGCCCGCATCCTCGATCCGCTCGGCATGGTCGATACCGGCTTCGTCGTTCCGCAGCAGGATCAGGGTCGCCTCGTCGCGTACTATGCCGGTGCTGATCTCATGGAGCCGATGAAACCGGGCCTCACCCGCACCGACAATGCGCCGTTCCCCGGTGCCTATCTGCGCCCGGTCGCAAGGCTCAGCGGCGGCGGCGGCCTGGTCTCGACGCTGCCCGACATGGTGGCGCTGATCCGCAGCCTGCTGCCGGGCGGACCGACGCTGCTGAAGCCGGACACCATTGCAATGATGATGTCCAACCAATTGCCCGAAGGGCGATGGATCCGCTTCGCGCTGATGGGCGAACAGCCCGGCAAGGCACACGCGCTTGCCGGCGGCCTGATCCTCAATCCGTCACCGATCGATCATCCCGATGCGGCCGGTGAATTCTACTGGGGCGGCGTTGCCGGCACGCAATGGTGGATCTCGCCGAAGACCGGCATTGCCGGCGTGATGATGGCGCAGCGCCAGATGGCGTTCGTGCATCCGTTCTCGTTCGAGTTCAAGCGGATGGCCTATGACGCGGTGAAGCGCGGGCGCTAGCCCGCGCCATCACTTATCGGGTCTGCTGTGGAAAGGCTTCGTCGAGGTCCGGCTGGCCGCTGGCCTTCTGCGCGCCGAAATGATCCGCGAGCTGGCTGCTGTCGAAACTGTCGGTGAAGCTCTCGCGCACTTCCGGCAGCATGTCCTTGTTCCACTCGGTCCATTGCGCGACCATGCGGTCGTAGATATCGCGGTGACGATCCCTGAGATTGGCGCGCTCCAGCGGATCGGCCACCACATTGAACAGGAAGGTCTGGTCCAGCATCTTGAGGATCTTCCAGTCGCCGTCGCGGGCCGCACGCTGCGCATTGGCCTTGTAGCGCCAGAACAGCTTGCGCGGCACCGGCGCCGGATTGCCGGTCAGCACCGGCAGCAGGTTCATGCCGTCGGACGGATAGGCCGGATCCGGCGCCCCGCCCGCCGCCGCCAGCAGCGTCGGCAACCAATCCATGCTGGCCATCACCTGGTCATGCGTACGGCGCGCGGTGATTTTGGCAGGCCAGCGGATGACGGCGGGAATGCGCAGGCCGCCTTCCAGCAGCTCCGTCTTGTGGCCGGTGAACGGCCAGGTGTTCGAGAACCGCTCACCGCCATTGTCGCTGGTGAAGACCACGATTGTATCGTCGGCGATCCCCCTGGCCTCGAGGGTGCGCAGGATGCGGCCGACCTGCGCATCCATCGCCCCGACCATGCGGCGATAAGTTTGCAGCGAGCCACCGTCGAAATCGAACAGCGATTTCGCCGCGAGCCGCTCCGACTCGGCCTGATCGCCGGGCGCCTCCCACGGCCAGTGCGGTGCGTTGAAATGCAGGCTGAGAAAGAACGGCTGCCTGGCCTTGGCATAACCTTCGATGACGCTGACCGCGCGATCGCCGAACAGCTCGGTCGCATAGCCGACCTTGTGGATCGGCAGGTCGTCGTCCCACAGATCGTCCTTATGGTCCGGCCCCTGGTGTGCGTAATAGTCGATCGCACCGCCGCGGAAGCCGTAGAAGTGCTCGTAGCCGCTCTGCAACGGGCCGAACTTCGGCAGCTCCCCCATGTGCCATTTGCCGACCAGCGTCGTGCCGTAGCCCAACTTCTTCAGCAGGGAGGGAATGGTCGGCATTTCCGGCGGCAGGCCAACGGTCTTTCCGGCGCCGGCGAGCGGCTCCTCCAGGCCGAGACGGAGCCGGTATTGATAGCGCCCGGTGATCAGCGCGGTGCGCGTCGCCGAGCACACTGCCGAATTGGCATAAGCCTGCAGGAAGCGCAGACCGCCGGCAGCGATCCGATCGATGTTCGGCGTGTGCATCTCCGACGGACCGTAGCAGGAGAGGTCCGCATAGCCGAGATCGTCGGCGAGGATGAAGATGATGTTCGGCTGCTTCGCCGGCGTCCGCGCCAATGCCCCCTGCCCGAGAGCCAGCGTGACGGATGTTGCAGCCGCCGAGTTGATCAACCGCCGACGGGTCATCTTTGGCATCGAGACCTCCCACATTGTCCGGCGGCGAGCCTAAGAGGCCCTGCGGCGGCCTTCAATTGCTCTTGAACCAGCGTTCCGGACAGTGGAACGTGCGGGGACAGAGATATGTCCCGGCGGCAACGGAAGAACGGACAGATGGAGCACGACACGGTCAGGGCCCTGTCACGCGGCCTCGATGTTCTGGAAGCGCTGGAAACGCGTGACGGGATGGCACTGCACGAATTGCACCGGATCACGACGCTGCCGAAGCCGACGCTGCTGCGGTTGTTGTCGACGCTCGAACGCCGCGGCTATGTCAGCCAGCGGCTCGCCGATGGCTGCTGGCGGCGCACTTCGCGGGGACGAATATCTGCGGCTTCGGAGGCGAAGGAGCAGTTGCTCGATTGCAGCACGGCCGTGCTGCACGATCTGTGCCGGGACATCGCGTGGCCCTCAGACGTCGGTGTCTACCGCGAAGGCACCATGGAGATCATCGAGAGCAACCGGGCCCTGACGCCGCTCGCGATCGCGCCGGTCCCGGTGGGCCTGCGCGTCTCGCTGCTTGGGTCGGGTCTCGGCCGTGCCTGGCTCGCTTATTGCGGAGATGCCGAACGGCAGCAGGCCATCGCCGCGGCCTGCCAGGTGGCGAACCGGAGCGCGCCCCGCCAGAGCATCGACGCGGTGCTCGAGCACACGCGGCGCAAGGGCTATGGTTGCCGGGCAACAACCGGCGTCCCCGCACCGATCGGCCAGGGCGACATCGGCATCGCGGTGCCGATCCTCAGCACGGGACGCCTGCTCGGCTGCGTCAACATCGTATGGCGGTCCTCGGCGATGAGCGAAGCCGCTTTCGCCCGCCGCTATCTGTCGCGCCTGCAACAGGCGGCGCAGACGATTGGCGCGAAGATCTCGGAAGGCAGGACAGCGCTTCGCGCGAGAGCGACTTCGTAGCCCCGTTGGCTTCAGGGCTACGAAAGGCGACTATGCCGCCGCCGACACCACGCGGTTACGGCCGTCGTGCTTGGCGCGATAGAGCGCATTGTCGGCGCGCTTGAGCACGTCGGCAACCTGCTCGCCCTTGCGCTCCAGCGTGGCGAGCCCGATCGAGATCGTCACCGTGATCCGCTTGCCGCCCTTCTCGACCGCAAAGGGCTCGCCCGCGATCGAGCGGCGCAGCCGCTCGGCGACCATGCCGGCGACATGCAGATCGGTCTCGGGCATCACGATCACGAACTCCTCGCCGCCATAGCGGCAGGCGAGATCGATGCCGCGGATCGACTTGCGGATGCGGACGGCGAATTCGCGCAGCACGTCGTCGCCGGCGTCGTGGCCGTAGGTGTCGTTGATCGCCTTGAAGTAGTCGATGTCGAGGATCATCAGCGCCAGCGGCTTGCCGCGGATCGAAGCCTGCTCCGCCAGCGTGCCGAGATGGCTCTCCATGTAGCGCCGGTTATGCAGGCCGGTCAGCGCATCGGTGATCGCCATCTCGATCGAGTTCTGCACGTTGTCGCGCAGATGATCGGTATAGCGGCGGCGGCGGATCTGGGTGCGCGCCCGCGCCAGGAGTTCGTTCTTGTCGACCGGACGCAGCAGGTAATCATTGACGCCGATCTCGAGCCCGCGCATCAGCCGCGCATTGTTGTCGGCATCCGAGATGGCCAGGATCGGGACCTGGCGGGTGCGCTCCAGCGAGCGGGCCTGGCTGCACAGGCGCAGGCCGTCGAAATTATCGAGGCTAAGCGAGACGATCAGGAGATCGTAATTGCCCTCGGCGGCGTGGAACAAGGCCTCCGACGGATTGACCTCGACGTCGACGGTGTGCTCGGCGGCGAGGATCGGCGCCAGCTTCTCATAGGATGACGGCCGGTCGTCGACCAGCAGGATGCGGCCGCCGGTGCCACGATCAGCGATCGCGCTGCGCTCGGGCGCCTGCATGCCGATCTCGAGCGAGGTGATGGCGCGCATCCGCAGCTCATCGGTCATCATCTTCAGCCGCGTCAGCGAGCGCACGCGCGCGATCAGCACGACGTCGGACACCGGCTTGGTCAGGAAATCGTCGGCGCCGGCCTCCAGGCCGCGCACGCGGTCGGCCGGGCTGTCGAGCGCGGTGACGATGACGACGGGAATGAAATGGGTCGCCGGGTTCGACTTCAGGCGGCGGCAGACCTCGAATCCATCGAGATCCGGCATCATGACGTCGAGCAGGATGATGTCGCACTCGGCACGCGCGCAGATTTCCAGCGCCTCGGTCCCGTTGGACGCCGTCAGCACATCGAAATATTCGGCCGACAGACGGGCTTCCAACAGCTTGACGTTCGCCGGAACGTCATCGACGACGAGGATACGCGCGGACATCGCAACCCAACTCCCCTATCCGATAAAGCGTCGGACAGTCTCAATGAACTTGCCGACCGAGATCGGCTTGGACAAATAGGCTTCGCAGCCGCCCTCGCGGATGCGTTCTTCGTCGCCCTTCATGGCGAAGGCGGTGACTGCGACCACCGGAATCGTGCGCAGATCGGGATCGTCCTTGATCCAGCGCGTGACCTCGAGGCCGGAGACCTGAGGCAGTTGAATATCCATCAGGATGAGATCGGGACGCAGCTTGCGGACGAGGTCGAGCGCTTCGAAGCCATTGCTGGTGCCCGAAGTCTGATAGCCGTGCGCTTCCAACAGATCGCGAAAGAGCTTCATATTGAGCTCATTGTCCTCCACGATCAGGACGGTTTTGGCCATCCCGTCCCTCCCAAACCCAGGAGACGGGCCCGGCTGCGGCACCTCACGTACCGCGCTCGGGGCGCGTCGAAAATGTGAATTCAAACTAGCGCCAGAATCGCTCTAACCCGTTAACCCGAAGTCCAACTTCCGCAGCGTGGTTTCCGTTGCTTGAACCCAAGCGGAAGACTCGGGCATGATGGGCCTCTCAATAGAGACCATAAGTTAACGGAAAGGCAAACCGGCGCGTTGAAAAAGCCTGTTCACAACCCACGCGAAGTTGCTGAAATCGTTGCGATTCAGGCGCTCGGCTTCATTGCCGGCGATCCCGAGCGGCTGGGCCTGTTCCTGGCCGAGACCGGAATCGGTCCGGAGACGCTACGCAATGCCGCATCCAATCCTCAATTTCTCGCGAGCGTGCTCGATTTCGTGATGCGCGACGACGCCACCGTGAAGGCGTTCGCGCAGGCCTCCGAGTTGCACCCGACCAACATCGCCGCCGCCCATCAGGCGCTGGGCGACCCGAAATGGGAGCGCGACGTGCCGTGACCACGGCAGCGGCAGCTTCGGACGGCCCGCTCAGTTTCTGCCGAGACTGCCTCGGCGATCTCGATATCAAGGTCAAGCGATGCAGCCATTGCGGTTCGCCGCGGCTGGTGCGGCACCGCGCCCTGCCCACGCTTTCGCTGGCGCATATCGACTGCGACGCGTTCTACGCCACCGTCGAGAAGCGCGACAATCCTGAGATCGCCGACCGCCCCGTCATCATCGGCGGCGGCAAGCGTGGCGTGGTGTCGGCTGCCTGCTACATCGCGCGCACCTACGGCGTCCGCTCAGCGATGCCGATGTTCAAGGCGCTGGAACTCTGCCCGGACGCGACCGTGATCCCGCCCGACATGGCGAAATATGTCCGGGTCGGGCGTGAGGTGCGCCAGGCGATGCAGGCGCTGACCCCGCTGGTCGAGCCGTTGTCGATCGACGAGGCGTTCCTCGATCTCGCTGGCACGCAGCGCGTCCACGGCATGATCCCGGCCAAGGTGCTCGCCAAATTCGCCCGCGACGTCGAGCGCGACATCGGCATCACGGTGTCGGTCGGGCTGTCCTGCAACAAGTTCCTTGCCAAGATCGCCTCCGATCTCGACAAGCCGAGGGGCTTTGCCGCGCTCGACCAGGAGGAGGCGCGCGAGATGCTGGCAGCCAAGCCGGTCGGCTTCATCTACGGCGTCGGCCCCGCGACCCAGGAGAAGCTGGTGCAGCGCGGCTTCCGCGTCATCGCCGATTTGCAGCGCGCCGACGAGAACGAATTGATGAAACAGTTCGCCAGCGAAGGCCGCAGGTTGTGGCGGCTGGCGCGCGGAATCGACGACCGCAGCGTTGTCCCCGATCGCGGCGCCAAGACGATCTCGAGCGAGACCACGTTCGAGACCGACATCCGCGATTTTGCGACGCTGGAGAAGCTGCTCTGGAAGCTGTCGGAGAAGACCTCGGCGCGGCTGAAGAGCAGCGACCTCTCCGGCTGCACCATCACGTTGAAGCTGAAGACCGCCGACTTCCGCCAGCGCACCCGTTCGCAATCGATCCAGACGCCGACCCAATTGGCCGCGAAGATTTTTGCGGTGACGCGTGAGATGCTGATCAAGGAGATCGACGGCACCGCCTTCCGCCTGATGGGCGCCGGCGTCAGCGCACTGCGCCCGGGCGCGCAGGCCAATGATTCCGACATGCTCGACCGCCGCTCGGCACACGCCGAACGCGCGATCGACAATCTGCGCAAGAAATTCGGCAATGCCGCCGTCATCAGGGGCATCGCCTATGACGGGCCGGCCAAGCCGGCGGAAGACTAGAGCGTTTTTGAGCGAAGTGGATACCGGTTCGCGTAAAGAAAACGCGTCAACACAAGAACCTAGAGCCCCGTTCCGATTCCATCGGAACGGGAAAGGCTCTAGGCGCGGCTCGAGCTCCCGCCAGTTCCGTCATTGCGAGCGAAGCGAAGCAATCCATGTTTCAGCATATGCGGAACGATGGATTGCTTCGTCGCTTCGCTCCTCGCAATGACGGGGAAGCACTGCGCTCAATCCGCGACGGCAATCGCCTCGATCTCGATCAGCCATTCCGGCGCCGCGAGCGCGGTGACGCCGACGAGCGTCGAGGCCGGCGGCTCCATGCCCTCGAAGAACGCCGAGCGCGCCTTGCCGATGATCGGGCGGAGCTCCGGCCTGTAGCCGACCACGAAAGTCGTGATCTTGACGATGTTGGAATAGCTGGCTCCGGCCGCCTTCAGCGCCAGGCCGAGGTTCTGCATCACCTGCGTCGTCTGCGCGGCGAGATCGCCGGCGCCGACCACCCGGCCCTCCTCGTCGGTGGATACCTGTCCGGAAATGTAGATCGTGCGCGCGCCCGATGCGACGACGACGTGGGAGTATGCCGGATTGTGATGCAGGCCGCTGGGGCGAAGATGGTCGCGCTTGCTCATGATGTGCCTCCCTGACACGAATGTTTCGGGAAGCGTACTCGCGTCTGCTGGTTCCGGCCAGAGTGGTCTCGCGGCCTCGCTCCGATGTCGTCCCGGCGAAGGCCGGGACCCATAACCACCCAGGGTGATTATTGCGCGACGCTGGAGCCACAGCCCGCCTAACAATCTAACCCTGTGGTTATGGTCCCGGGTCGCGCTTCGCTTGCCCGGGACGACGGCGAGCGGGTGGCTACGGCCTGCCCCTCACTTGCAGGGCTTGGAATCCCTGACGTCGAACTTGTCCAGCGCGCCGGAGATCACGAAATCGTTGTAATCCAGCACCAGCGCGCGCGAGACGCCGTTCTCGTAGAGCTCGAACGCCATCGAATAGACCGGCGTCTGTTCGCCGTCCTTGGCGCGCGCGTCGCGATCGAAATAGCTGACGGTGACCGGCCAACGCGTCATCGATTTCATCGCATCGCTGGCCGTCGACGGATCGGGCGAGGACGGCGCGCGGTCGCCCGTGATCGGTCGGCCGATCACGGTGAGCGTGTTGTAGACCTTCTCGCCATTGTCGGAGCCGTCATAGACGGTCTGTTCCAGCACCGACTTGCCGTCGCGGGCGGCGGCGATGATGTGCTGGATCTGCTCGGTCGGAAACACCACGCTGCCGTCGAGATTGAACGTCTTCTTCACCGGCTGGGTCAGCTTCACGGTGATATGATCGCCGACGCGCTCGGCGACACCGTCGACCGGTGACGATTCACTGTCGTTCATCCGTGTGTCGATCTTGAAGCGATAGCTCTTGCCCGCGGCGTCCTCCCAGGACGAGGAGCGCAGGTCGGACAGCGTCACCTTGCCCTCGCCGCTGTCGAGTTCCGACACCTGGCGGAATTCGGAAGTGTAGCCTTCGCAGGAATTGCCGGAGAAATTGTAGAGGATGCGCCCGCGCGCATCGCTGACCGAATTGGTGCCGCGCGATTTCACCAGGCTGAGATCGTACAGCGCCTGGTGCGCGAGAAACGGTCCGCTTGCCGCAGCGGCAGACCCTTGAACGAGACCGGATGCCGCGGCAACGGCGATCGTCAGCAGCAGCGCACGCGACGGATTCCGAAACGGCAGGGTCATGATTCGTCCTCGGGGAGGCAGGGATTCGCCACAATAGTGACGGTGGTATTGTGCCGCAACTGGGGCAAGTCTGACAAAATGGCAATGCGGGAGTGAGAATGCCGTCCTTTTCGGCAGCTTTTCGTGCGATTCCGCACGCAATGGCCGCCTAGCCCGCACCTCGCCGTCGCTTGCAACCGGCGGCCCGATGGGCGAAACACTCGAAACCAACTTGGCCCTGACCGCGTTTCAGGCGTCGTGCAATTCAATTGGGGGATCAGAGATGGCGGGTACCGTCGAACAGAAGCTGGCATCACAGGGCATCACCTTGCCCGAGCCGACCTCCCCGGTCGCAAACTACGTCCCCTTCGTACGCAGCGGTAATCTGCTATTCGTCTCGGGTCAGGTCTGCTTCAACGCGGAAGGCAAGCTGATCGCCAAGGGCAAGCTCGGCGCCGGCGTCACCATCGAGCAAGGCACGGCCGCCGCACGCGGCTGCGCGATCAACCTGCTGGCCCAGATCAAGGCCGCGCTCGGCGATCTCGACAAGGTCGTGCGCGTGGTTCGGCTCGGCGGCTTCATCAATTCGGCGCCCGACTTCTTCGACGGTCCGAAGGTCCTCAACGGCGCCTCCGACCTGATGGTCGAAGCCTTCGGTGACAAGGGCCGCCACGCCCGCACCACGGTCGGCGTCGCCTCACTGCCCGCGGATGCCGCGGTCGAAGTCGAAGGCGTGTTCGAAGTCGCCTGAGCGATGCGCGCCCCGGATTGGCTGACCAAGCGGCCGGTCGCCCATCGCGGCCTGCACGATGCCGCGCGCGGCATCATCGAGAACATGCCGGCCGCGGCCAACGCCGCGGTCGCCGGCAACTTCGCCATCGAGTGCGACATCCAGCTCACCGCCGACGGCGAGGCGATGGTGCATCACGACGATGCGCTTGGTCGCCTCACCGAAGGTTCGGGGCTCTTGGCGACCAAGACGGCGGCCGAACTGAAGGCGGTCAGGTTCAAGGACACCTCCGAGCAGATGATGACGCTCGGCGATCTCTGCGCGCTGGTCTCCGGCCGCGTTCCGCTGGTGGTCGAGGTGAAGAGCCATTTCGATGGCGACCGCAGGCTGGTGCGGCGGATGGCCGAGGTGCTCGCCTCCTATTCCGGCCCTGTGGTCGGGATGTCGTTCGACCCCGACCAGGTGCTGGCGCTGCGCGAGACCATGCCGGCGCTGCCACGTGGCATCACCGCCCAGCGTACCTATGACGACGGCTACTGGGACAAGCTGTCGCCGGCGCAGCGCGACGGCATGCTGTATTTGCGCCACGGCTTCAACACCCAGCCGCACTTCGTTGCCTTCTGGGTCAACCAGCTCCCGGCACCGGCCCCCTGGATCGCCCGCAACCTGTTCGGCTGTCCGCTGCTGGCCTGGACCGTGCGGACCGCGGAGCAGCGCGAACGCGCCGCGCGCTACGCCGATCAGATGATCTTTGAAGGGTTTGTGCCGGGAACCTGACATGTCCCTTCGCAGCCTTGAAGTCGTCGCTGCGATGCACGATCTTTGCAGGGGCTGGTCAGGCATTGGTCGTCATCGGCGATGGCGGATTGCGGAGCATGATCCGGAAGTGGAGCCAGCTGTTCCGGAAGTTTCATGCTCGGACAAGGCACCGGTCTTCATTCTCGATGGCGTCTTCTGAAATCACCCTGGAAGCTCTAGCTGACATCGGCGCCATTCCGGCGGCCGAGTGGGACGCCTGCGCCAATCCGAAGGCGGACGCGGACAGCATTCACCAGCTCGACACCCTGGCCTCGCCCGGCTCCGCAAGCGATTGCCAGAAGATCGCAGGTTCGAGCTATAACCCCTTCGTTTCCCATGCCTTTTTTGCCGCCGCGGAGGCCTCCAGCTCGGCCTGCCCGCGCACCGGCTGGGGCCCCCGGCATCTGATCGCCAAACTCGACGGCCGGATCGTCGGCGTCGTGCCCTGCTATCTGAAATCGCACTCGCAGGGCGAATACGTGTTCGACCGCGGCTGGGCCGAGGCCTATCACCGCGCCGGCGGCAGCTATTACCCGAAGCTCCAGGTCTCAGTGCCGTTCACGCCGGCGACCGGGCCGCGGCTGTTGATCCGGGGCGACGTCGACCGCGAGGTGATCGGCTCCGCTTTGGCGCGCGGCCTGCGGGCGCTCTGCAACGCCACCGAGGCCTCCTCCGTGCATGTGACGTTCGCCCGCGAGGACGAGGCCAGGTTCCTCGGCGCGCATGGCTTCCTGCAACGGACCGACCAGCAGTTCCACTGGCACAATGAAGGCTACAAGACCTTCGACGATTTCCTGGGATCGCTGAACTCGCGTCACCGCAAGGCCATCAAGCGCGAGCGGCGCGAAGCGGTCGCGGCCGGGATCACGATCCACTGGCTGACCGGCACCGATATCACCGAGGAGGCCTGGGACGCGTTCTTCGAGTTCTACATGGAAACCGGCTCGCGCAAATGGGGCCGGCCCTATCTGACCCGCAAGTTCTTCTCGCTGATCGGCGAGAGCATGGCCCGCGACGTGCTGTTGGTGATGGCCAAGCGCGACGGTCGCTGGATCGCGGGCGCGATTAATTTCATCGGCTCGGACACGCTGTTCGGCCGCAACTGGGGTGCGGTCGAGCACCACCCGTTCCTGCATTTCGAGGTCTGCTACTATCAGGCGATCGATTTCGCGGTTCAACGCGGGCTCAAGGTGGTCGAGGCTGGCGCGCAGGGCGAGCACAAGCTGGCGCGCGGCTACCTGCCGCAGACCACCCACTCGGCGCATTTCATCGCCGACCCCGGATTGCGCAACGCCATCGCCGACTACCTCAAGCGCGAGCGCGATTACGTCGCCGAGGTCGGCCGCGAGCTCACCGAGGCCGGCCCGTTCCGCAAGACCGCCGAGGACGACGCTTGACGTTTGGCCCGTGACCGAGACATTAGCCTTCCAAAAAAATTCAGGAGACGCCGCCATGCCCGCCGCCTACGACAACAACAACCCCTTCGCAAAGATCCTGCGCGGCGAGTTTCCCTGCTACAAGGTCTATGAGAACGAGCACGTGCTCGCCTTCCTCGACATCATGCCGCGCTCGCCCGGGCATACGCTGGTGATCCCGAAAGCCCCTGCCCGCAACATTCTCGACATCACGCCGGACGACTACGCCCATGTCGCGCGCGCGGCACACAAGATCGCGGCCGCCGCGATGAAAGCGTTCGAGGCCGACGGCATCACCGTGCAGCAATTCAACGAGCCCGCCGGCGGCCAGGTCGTGTTCCACCTCCACATGCACGTGATGCCGCGCAAGGACGGCGTCGCGCTGCTGCCGCCCGCCAGCCTCAAGGAAGACGGCAAGGTGCTGGAGGCGAATGCGGCGAAGTTGATTGCGGCGTTGAAGTGACGCCGTCAGCGTCATTCCCGGGCGCGCCTCTTGGCGCGAGCCCGGAATCCATTCCTCCACGAATCCCGAACTGACGAGCGACCGAGCTGGGGGCGCCATGGATTCCGGGCTCGTCGCTGCGCGACGCCCCGGAATGACGACCTACTCCGTCTCGAAATCGCCCGGCTGCGGCGGGGCCAGCGGGGTAAACTCGCAGCGGTCGGGCTTGACGTCGATCAGCGGCGTCTCGTCGAGGCAGTCGAGGCCGCGGACCAAAATGACGTTGCCCTCGACCCCGACCAGCTTGACGACCGAGGTCCCGATCGGATTGGGCCGCACCGGCGAGCGCAGCGAGAAGGTGCCGCGGGTGTTGCCGTTGTTCTTCGGGCTTTGCAGCACGATGTCGCGGCGCGACTGGTGCAGCCAGTACAGCACTTCGAGGTTCGAGTAGAAATCGACGCCCTTGATGGCGGCGACCCAGGGCTCGAAAATCTCCAGCCGGCACACCGGGCCGTCGTGCCGCCCCTGCCGCGGCGTCGCCAGCCGCGAGGTCCAGGGCGTACGGATGCGGCCGATGAAGACGAGCCCGGCATCGCGCGCCGCCGGCATGTCGACGGCGACCTCGCCCTGGCGCAATTCCATTTCACGTACCATGTGTCAGTCCAGCGATATGTTGAGCGCCTTGACCACGCCCGCCCACCGCGCGCGATCGGTATCCACGAACTTGTCGATCTCGGCCTGGCTCTTCGGGCGCAGCGGCGGAAAGCCGATCTTGACCAGCGAAGCGCGAAACGCCTCGTCGTTCAAGGCCCGGTCGAGGCTCGCCTTGATCTTGCCGGCGATCTCGTCAGGCACTTTCGACGGCGCTGCAATACCATACCAGACGCTGACCGCATAATCGGGATAGCCGCTCTCGGCGATCGTCGGCAGATCCGGCAGGTCGGCAATGCGCGCGGTCGAGCTGACGCCGAGCGCGCGCAGCATGCCGGACTTCACCGGCGGCAGCGCGGTGCCGAGTGTGTCGAACATCAGCTGGATGTTGCCGGACAGCAGATCCTGCAACGCGGGTCCGGCGCCCTTGTAGGGCACATGGGTCATCTCGACGCCGGCCATCTGCTTGAACATCTCACCGGCGAGATGAACCGTGCCACCGGTCCCCGCCGATCCGAAATTGAGCTTGCCGGGATTCTTCTTGGCGTAGGCGACGAACTCCGCAACGGTCTTGGCCGGCACCGAGGGATTCACCTCCATGATCATCGGAGAATCCGTGATCACCGACAGCAGGCGGAAATCCCGCGCCGGATCGTAGGGCAGCTTCTTGTAGAGCAGCGGGTTGAGCACGAAGATCGAGGCCGCCGTCACGAACAGCGTGTAGCCATCGGGATCGGAGCGCGCCACCGCCTCGGCGCCGATCGCACCCTGCGCCCCAGCCTTGTTCTCGACCACGACCACCTGCTTGAGATCGCGCCCGAGATATTCGCCGACGACGCGGCCGAGCACGTCGGTCGGTCCTCCCGCGGCATAGGGCACCACCAGCTTGATCGGACGTACCGGATAGTCCGCCGCGCGCGCCGGCAGCGCCACCGCCGCGAGCAACGCCGTCAAAGCAACAATGAATGGCGATGATGCGCGCCGCTGCATGCCGTTTCCCCGCTGTCTTGTTATTGGGCAACGAGAGTAGCGGATAATGCGATCGCTGCAATCAGCCGAGCCAGTATTTGCCTGCGATCATGACGACCTCGCCGACGATGACGCCGGCGAAGATCGATTTCCGCGCCAGCATGAACGCGACGAAGCCGGCGGCGACCGAACTGTAGCGCAGCCAGTCCGGCACGCTGGCGAGCGCGCCCGGCGGCTGCACCAGGATCTGCGCGATGATTCCGGCGAGGATCGCGGTGGCGACCGCCCTCACCCAGACCAGCAGCTCGGAGTTCTCGTCGATGCCGCCGCCGAACCACAGGCCGAGCATGCGCCAGATCTGGTTGGGGATGACGCCTGCAACGAACAGGATCGCGAGCGCGTGCCAGTCACCGATGAAACCAGTCACGCGCGCGCCCTCACGGTGCCTGCCCGCGCCCGGTGCACGCCATAGGCAATGGTTCCCGCGACGACGCCGCTGACCAGGATGTCGACGCCGCTGTTCAGCATCGCCGCCAGCGGGAACAGCAGCAGGCCGAGCACCAGTGCGATGACGTCGGCGAGCTCGCGGGAATTGCGCGCGGTCGAGAACAGGAAGGCGAGCGGCGTCAGCATCAGCATGCCGGCCGCCAACAGCGGCGTCAGATTGGCCGCGAGCGTATAGCCGATCGTGTTGGCGATCAGGCAGACCGTGACCAGCCCGCAGCCGAGCCCATGGATGAAGGCGATCCGCCGGTTGCGCGGCACCTGCGGCAGGAAGCGGAAGCACTCGACCCACAGCGTCACCGCGGTCAGATGCGCGACCAGGATCAGATGCCGCCGCTTGGTGTCCTCGGTGCGCATCATCGGCAACACCGACACCACCATCGGGAACAGCCGGATCGCGCTGACGGTGACCGCGATCGCCGATTGCAGCACCGTGGCGCCGGAGCCGAGCGTCGTGATCACGATGATCTGCGCCGGCCCCGCCCAGACGAACGCCGTGCTCGCCAGGGTCCAGCCCAGCGAGAATCCTGAATCATGCGCCAGCGCGCCGATGCCGAGATAGGTCGCGAACAGCACCAGCGTCAGCACCGTCGCGCCGATCGACCGCGCGCCCCATAGGAAGGCGCGGAACGAGGTCTGCCATTGCGGAGAATCGAGCGGAGGAAGCGCCACGGGGAACCGGATGGTTTTGCAATCGCGGCGGCTTAGGGCGCGATGAATGCAGGGTCAAGCAAGGGATGGCACAGGTCCGGTATGCAGTGGCGATAATCCCACTCGTCATTGCGAGCGAAGCGAAGCAATCCATTGCTCCGCTTGCTCGGACAGATCGATTGCTTCGTCGCTTCGCTCCTCGCAATGACGTGGAGAAGTCCGTGCCTCACGCCCGGTTCTTCAGCACGAAGCACGCGCCGCCCGCCTTGCGGATGCGGCTGCACAGGCCGTCGGCCTCGGGCCGGCTGTCGGCGCCGATCCGCACCTGGTAGAACGTCGCACTGCCACGGCTGCGCAGCCGCGACGAGAGCAAGCTCGGATCCTGGTCGCCGATGACGTTGGACAGCCGCTTGATGGCACGGGCATACATCGAAAGCGCCTTGTCGCGGCTGAAGCCAGCGGCGAGCTGCACGCCCCAGACCTTAGCCGCCGACAGCGTGATGTGCTGCTCGAGCCCGGCCACGAACGGATTGGGCGCGCGCTTCAATAACGCCATCAACTCGCGGCAGCTCTTGGCCGGCGGACGCTCCGGCATCTTGCCGTTGTTGCGGGCAGCGGCAGCCCAGTCGTCGACGCTCGAGCCGGTGATCGCGGAGACGTAGTTGCGCGTCTCCTGCGGCATCGCCCCGGTGCCGGCGAGCCAGTCCTGCACCCGGCGCGGGCCGGCATTGTAGGCTGCCGCCGCGAGGCCGAGATTGCCGAACTGGTTGCGCAGCTCGCTGAGGAATTCGGCCGACTTCGGCAGTGCCTGCACGGGATTGAAGGGATCGAGCAGCCCGCGCTCGTTCGCGGTGCCCGGCATGAACTGCGCGATGCCCTGCGCGCGCTGGCCGTTGCGGGTGATCGGGCCGATCGCATCGGCCTGGAAGCGGCTCTCCTGCCAGATCACGCGCGCGAAGAATTCGAGCGGCAGGTCGTTGGACCGTGCCGCCGATTCGATCATCAGGCACATCGCCTCGCGGGTGTCGCTCTCGCGCGCGTCGTCCGCGGGCTTGTCGGCCGCCGCGGGCGGCTCGGCAGGCGTCGCCGGCATGTCCACTGGGGCTGCGGCAGGTTTCTCCGCCGGTGGCGCCGGTGGTGTGGGCTGCTCGGCGGGGGCCGGCTCAGGCTTCGCGGCAGGCGCGTCCTCCGCGCCGGCACCGAGCGTCGGCACCAGCATCACAAGCAGGACCAATGCGGCGCAAAGACCTGTTCGCATGGCAAATCTGTTCCCGCGCTGGCGCGGCTTGACACCGCAAGCTCGTGGTCTAGCTATGGACTGAAATGATGGCGCGCAAAAGGGAGCGCAAAATGGCCGCAGCTTCAGACGATCAAACCGGCTTTGCCCCCGACGACGACGCCCCGATCGGCTACATGAAGCGGACCCGCGATTATTACGCGGCGATCGGCTACACCACCCCCTACCGCTGGGCGCATTACACCTCCGCGCCGTTCCAGCCGCTGAACAAGCCGCTGAAGCAGTCTCGCGTCGCCATCATCACGACAGCGGCGCCGTTCGATGCGGCCAAGGGCGACCAGGGTCCGGGCGCGAAATACAATGGCGGCGCCAAGTTCTATTCGGTCTATGACGGCGACACGTCGCGGCAGCACGACCTGCGGATTTCGCACATCGCCTATGACCGCACCCATACCACGGCGACCGACAGCGGCACCTGGTTCCCGCTGGCGCAGCTCAAGCGCCTCGCTGCGGCAGGCCAAATCGGCGAAGTCGCGCCGCGCTTCTTCGGAGCGCCGACCAACCGCAGCCACCGCGTCACCATCGAGACCGACGCGCCCGAGATCCTCAAGCGCTGCCGCGACGACAAGGTCGACGTCGCGGTGCTGGTGCCGAACTGCCCGGTGTGTCACCAGACCGTCAGCCTGGTGGCACGCCATCTCGAGGCCAACGGCATCCCGACCGTCGTGATGGGCTGCGCCAAGGATATCGTGGAGCACGCCGCGGTGCCGCGTTTCCTGTTCTCCGATTTCCCGCTCGGCAATTCCGCCGGCAAGCCGCATGACGAGGCCTCGCAGGCGTTCACGCTGGAGCTCGCGCTGCGCGTGCTGGAGTCCGCGCCGGGTCCGCAGACCACCGTGCAGTCGCCGCTGCGCTGGAGCGCGGATGCATCGTGGAAGCGCGATTACAGCAACGCCGAGGCGCTGAGTGCGGACGAGCTGGCACGGCTGAGCCGCGAATTCGACGCGCAGAAGGAAATCGCGAAGGGCCTGCGCGTCGCGTAGCGCCGGGCGTTTGGGCGCATCGCTCGCCAAACTGACGGTGTCGTCGCCCGGCTCGACCGGGCGATCCAGTATTCCAGAGACGCCGGTGAGTTACGGAGAAGCCGCGGCGTACTGGGTCCCCCGGTCGAGCCGGGGGACGACAGCGGGAGGCTTGGCTCAATGCGCCTTTACCAGCACCGGCACCGCGCCGCGCGTGGCCGCCTCCTCCGCACCCGCATAATGCCGCGCCAGCGCCGCGCAGGTCATCAGCTGGATCTGGTGAAACAGCATCAGCGGCAGCACGATCAACCCGACCGACTGACCGGCGAGCAGCACGCTCGCCATCGGCAGGCCGCTCGCCAGGCTCTTCTTCGAGCCGCAGAACATGATGGCGATGCGGTCGGCGCGTGAGAAGCCAAGCAGCTGGCTGCCGAAATTGGTGATCAGCAGCACCACCGCCAGCAGCACCGCGTCGAGGCCGAGCACGATCGCCATCTGCGTCGCGTTGACCTGGTGCCAGATGCCGTGGCTGACGCCGTCGCTGAACGCGGTGTAGACGATCAGGAGGATCGAACCGCGGTCGACCAGGCCGAGCACCGCATGATGCCTGGCAACGAAGCCGCCGATCAGCGGCCGCGACAATTGCCCCGCCACGAACGGCAGCAGCAATTGCACGACGATGTCGAGCGCGGCGTTGCCGGAGAACCCGCCATGGCTGGAGAGCAGCACGCCGGCCAGCAGCGGCGTCGCGACGATGCCGAGCAGATTGGAGGCGGTCGCCGAGCACAACGCCGCCGACACATTGCCGCCCGCGATCGAGGTGAAGGCGACCGAGGACTGCACGGTCGACGGCAGGATGCAGATCAGGATCACGCCCGCCCACAACGCCGGCGTCAACAGATGCGGCGCCAGCGCATGGGCCGCGAGCCCGAGCAGCGGGAACAGGCCGAAGGTCGAGAGGAAGATCACGAGATGCAGCTTCCAGTGCCGGGCGCCGACCAGCGCCTCGGTGGTCGACAGGCGGGCGCCGTGAAGGAAGAACAGCAGCGCGATCGCGAGATCGGTGGCGTAGCCGCCGATCACGGTGCCCTGCCCGTGCAGCGGCAGCAGCGTGGCAAGGCCGACCATGCCGACGATGGCGGCGATGTAGGGATCGACGGGCACGAATGATCGCAGGCGGCTGAGGGTCATGGTCAATTCCTTTCCTTGGGTGAAAGGTGCGCCTGACCATGTCGATTGTGAACCGCGCTTACCGGTGTTATTGTCATTACGTTATGTAATGACGAGATCGCCGCCATGCTCGACCCAACCCAGCTCGAGACGTTCCTCACCGTGGCGCAGACGCAGAACTTCACCGAGGCCGGCCGCCGGCTCGGCCTGAAGCAGTCGACGGTGAGCCAGCACATCCGCAAGCTCGAGGCCGCCGCCGGCCGCCGCCTGTTCGTGCGCGACACCCATTCGGTGGTGCTCACCGCCGACGGCGAGGCGATGACCGGCTTCGCGCGCCCGATCCTCGAGGCCAATGCGCGCGCCCGCGATTACTTCGCGGGGTCGCAGGTGCGCGGCAAGGTCCGGTTCGGCGCTGCGGAGGATTTTGCCAGCTCGCGCCTGCCAGATCTGTTGCGCGATTTCGTCCGCCGCCATCCGCAGGTCGATCTCGAGCTGACGGTGGGCTTGAGCGCCGTGCTGTACCAGCAGTTCGATGCCGGCGAGCTCGACCTCGTGCTGGGCAAGCGCCGGCCCGGCGACGCGCTCGGACAATTGGTGTGGCAGGACCGCCTGGTATGGACCGGCGCACCCGGCATGCGGCTCGATCCCGAGCAGCCCCTGCCCCTGATCCTCTACGCGCCGCCGAGTGTCAGCCGCAGCGTGGTGCTGGAAGCGATGGAGCGGTCCGGACGGCCCTGGCGCATCGTCTGCTCCAGCGGCAGCTTGAGCGGGCTGCGCGCCGCGGCGCTGGCCGGCCTCGGGATCACGCCGCAGGCCCAAGGCTTCATCCCGGACGGATTGGACACGGTGCAGGACTCGGGTTTGCCGCCACTCGGCAGCGTCGAATTCGTGGTTCGCACAGCGCGCCGGACCAAGCGCGGCCCGGCAATCGAACTGGCGCAGGCGATCACCGCGCAAGGCGGCCGGCTACGGCCGTAGAGATTCGTTCGGGTCGAGCAACGGCCTCAACTTCACCTCGCCCCGCGTGCGGGGAGAGGTCGGAACGCATCGCCAGATGCGTTCCGGGTGAGGGGGAGTCTCCGGATCCACCGCTATCACCGTATGCGCGGAGACAGCCCCTCACCCCAACCCTCTCCCCGTAAGAACGGGGCGAGGGAGCCCACCGTCATCGCGGCCGCTATTGAACCAGATGTCATCAGGCCCTACCCGATCGGAACGCTGTTCCGGAGATTACGCGGGCTGCTCAGCCGTCACCTGCACCGCGCCGAGCATGCCGGTGCGGTCGTGGCAGCCGAGATACTCGAAGAACTGCTCGTCGGCGGCGGCGACCGTGACCTCGTGATACAGCCTGAGCCTGGCGCTCGGCCCGAGCGTCGACAGATACTTCATCGCCGCGCCGAAGATCCGGACATGGGTCGGATGCGATTCCGCCCAGCGCTCCAGCGCCGCGAGGCTCTTCCACCAGCTCTGGCCGTAGGACTTTTCCGTCACTCGCCCGTCGGCATCGACGACGCGCATGTAGCGGTTGGCGTAGCAGCCGATCGGCACGCCGTCGTCGCGCAGGAAATCCATCCCCTCGCGCAGCACCGGCTCGACATCGTCGAGATACATCTTGCGCTCGGAGGCCTCGGTGTCGCTCCAGTCCTGCCCGGAGCGGATCAGGCAGAGATTGTCATGTGCGACCACCCGGATGCGCGCACCGTCATGGATCGCGCGCGGCTCGCCGCCCGGAATCATCGCGTCGGTCTGCGACAACGGAATGCGGTCGCGCATGCCACCCCAATAGGCGTGCTCCTGCACCTCGCCGCTCATGCCGTCGGCAAGCACCGCGACGCCCTCCGGGCGGCCCAGCGAAGAAAACAGCGTCTCGTAGCGCGCCACTTGCGGCCGCAGCACCTCGATGAAACGGCCGACGCCATCGGCGGTGCCGCTGCCGGTCCAGGCCTCGCGGGCGCCGTCGAACCAGGCATCGAAACGTTTGGCATCGTCCCAATAGGCGACCGAGACGACATTGGTGAAACCGGCCTGGTCGACATATTGCGCGCGGTCCCAATGCGTCGGCCCGTTCTCTCCGGCAAAGCGCGTTGCGATCTGCGCCAGTGCCGCGGTCAACGTCGCGGTCGGCGCGCCGCGAACCTGCGCCCCGAAATAGGCCATGATCACGCTGGCGACCGCGGGCTTGTGGCGCGCGACGAACGACGGATAAGGCGGTGTGTAGTCGTCGGGCACGCGACGATGACGGGAGCGCGCCGTCTGCAAATGCGAGGGAATGGCGGATTCCATGACAGTCGCCTCCAGTTGGATGTCCGGGGTTCAGCTCGCAGCCGCGTCGATCTCCTCGAGACTGTCGAGCGGCAGCGCGAAATGCTCGACGCGCTTGGAGGGCTTCTTGTTCAACAGCAGGCGGGTGACATCGGGCCGCGAATAATGCCCGGCCGGATCGGCGGCATTCTTGGCGATCCCGATCGCACCGAGATCGATGTCGGCGAGCAGCAGGCCTTCCTGATCGGGCGGCAACTTCTCGGCGATCGAGCTGCCGTCGGGCCCATAGATCGCGGCGTGCCCGCCGCCGACATGCAGCAGCGCGTGCTTGTCGTCGCGATCGCACATCTCGTCGACCATCGCCTGTGAGACCGTGGCGCAGGGCGCCAGCACGAAGCACGAGCCCTCCACCGCATAGACGCGCGAGGCCGCGTTGTTGACCTCCCAGCCGAGCGCCGGCGCAAACGGATCGTACAGCGAGAAGCTCGGCCAGGCCGCGACGTGCACCTGCTCGTTCTGGGCATACATCGCGTATTTCGACAGCGGTTGCAGATGCTCCCAGCAGCACAGCGCGCCGAGCCGGCCGATGCCGGGACGGTCGTGCACCGCAAGGTCGCTGCCGTCACCCTCGCCATAGACGGTGCGCTCGGCATGGGTCGGCCGCAGCTTGCGCCGCTTGGCAATGGTCTCGCCGTCAGGTCCGATCAGCCATTGCGCGAGATAGAGGCTGCCGCCGTCGCGCTCGGAGAGGCCGAGCACCGCGGTCATGCCGGCCTTCTTGACCGCAAGACGCAGCTTCTCGGCTTGCGGACTATCGTAGGACAGGGAGTTATCGAAATAGCGCTGCACGAAACCGCGGCCGATCGCCCAGGCCGGCGAGTCCAGCCAGATGTACCAGGGATAGCCGGGGATGAAGGCTTCGGGGAACGCGATCAGCTTCGCCCCCTTGGCGGCGGCTTCCTCGATCAACGCAATGCTCTTGGCGATCGAGCCGTCGAGATCGAGCCAGGCCGGCGCCGCCTGCACCACCGCAACACGATATTTCGGATGTTCGATGCCCATGATGTCCTCCTCGCAGCCGACGCTGCCGGCCGGTTCGTGCTTGATCGGCCGCAGCCGCTTCTGACATCATGCTGCCCCGGGACCGGGAACGCCGTTCGACCAGGACGGAAGGAAAATTCGACTACGGAGGAGATTTCCCGGCCCCGCCCGGTACGAAGCTTGCTTTGTTTGCGTGGCCAGCGTTGCACTCGTGAAGGGAGGAAACCATGCCGGCCCTGTTCACCACCGAAGGCGCGCCCACCCACCGGCGCCTCGCGCTCTGGCAGGACATCGTTTGCGATGTCTTCGTGCAGCTCGACTGCAAGTCCGACCTCGGCACCGCCTTCCACGGCGCCATCACCAGCGCGCAACTGGGCGCGGTGAAATGCTCGGTGGTGTCGTCGAGCCAGCAGCGCGTGCTGCGAACGCCGTCGCGGATCGCGCGCGCCAGCGAGGATTTCGTGCTGTTCGCGCTCGGCCGCAGCGGCACGGGCGGCGTCGTGCAGGACGGCCGCGAGACCGTGATCGGGCCGGGCGAGTTCGCGTTCTACGACACCACGCGGCCCTATGAGCTGCGCTTCAACGACGACTTCACCCAGATCATCTTCCAGGTGCCGCGCGCGATGCTGCACCGGCGCTTCGCCGGCACCCAGGGCCTCACCGCGACCACCTTCGCAGCGGACCGTCCGGTGCAGCGGCTCGCCTGGCAGTTCATCACGGGGCTTTCCGAGATCGCCGACCGGCTCGATCCGGACAACGCGATCCGGCTCGCCGATCAGGCCGCCGACCTGCTCGCGATGGCGATCAGCGAGCGGCTCGGCGGCGCAGCGCTGCCCGCATCGACGCATCGCTCCGCCCTGCTCTACCGGCTGAAGGCCCATGTGCTCGCGCATCTGCCGAATCCCGATCTCGGCCTTAACGAGACCGCCGCAGCGCTCGGCATCTCGCCGCGCTACGTCAACAGCCTGCTCGCCGACGAGGCCACCTCGTTCCAGCGCTTCGTGCTGGCGGAGCGGCTGGAGCGCTGCAAGCGCGACCTCGCCGCGCCGGCGCATGCGCATCGCCATATCGGCGAGATCGCGTTCGCCTGGGGCTTTAACGATCTCTCGCATTTCGGCCGCGTGTTCCGCGAGCATTACGGGCTGTCGCCGCGGGATTGGCGGCAGAGCCGGCTGCCGAATTAAAGCGCTTTCGCACGAGACGGATACCGGTTCACGTTAAGGAAACGCGTCAACAAGAGGAGCTGGTGCCTGGGGCTCCTTTGCGGCGCAAAATAGCCGTGAATCCCGACCTTCACAGATGCAAACAATTTACACTAACTGCAACGGGTTCCTCGCGCGCCCTTCTTTTCGCTGACACGGGCCGGTACAGTCCTGCCGTTCATTTGAGGAGGATTTCCCATGCAGGACCGGCGCCAGAGCGTTCGTGACAAGGTGTTCTACGGTGCGGTTGCGGAGATCAATGAGCGCGGCTCGACCCGGGATTGCGTCGTCCGCAACATCAGCGAAGGTGGCGCCTGCGTGGAGTTCGGCGATGCCGCCCGGCTGCCCGAAGAAATGAACCTCAGCATTGCCCGCAAGGGCCGCTCGTTCCTGGCGCGCCTGATCTGGCGGCAGGCCAACAAGGTCGGCCTCGCCTTCCGGATCATGACCTCGGACACGCCGGTGAGCGATCTCGACGAGCGGGTCCGCCGCAGCGAGATCAAGAAGCGGCAATTGCAGCAACGCATCAAGGAATTGCTGGGCCAAAGCTGAACCAAGGCTGAACCAGGACTGAGTCGCCACGTTCCGCACCTCCCAGATCCACTCCTGCCCCACCGTTCGCAGCCGGCCCGGCATTTTTCGGGGGTTGCAAAGGTCTGGCCAATCCAGCATGCGGTACCTACCGCTGCTGGAACCGAGAGCCATTGCACTAGATGTCGTCCGCACCAATCGAGCATGCCGACGGCCTGCCGCTACCCCAACGCAACTGGGCCATTCTGACGATCGCGCTCGGCCTTGTGATGGCCGTGGTCGATGGCTCGATCGCCAACGTCGCGCTGCCGACCATTGCCCGGGATCTTGACGCCAGCCCCGCCTTCTCGATCTGGATCGTCAACGGCTATCAGCTGGCGATCACGATCTCGCTGCTGCCGCTGGCCTCGCTTGGCGAGATCATCGGCTATCGCCGGGTCTATCTGGCTGGGCTGCTGCTGTTCACGCTGGCGTCGCTGTTCTGCGCGCTGTCGCACACGCTGCCGCTGTTGACGATCGCCCGCATCCTGCAAGGATTTGGCGCCGCCGGAATCCTCAGCGTCAACACCGCGCTGGTGCGCTTCATCTATCCGCATTCGCAGCTCGGCCGCGGCATCGGCGTCAACGCGCTGGTGGTCGCGATCTCGGCCGCGGTCGGCCCGACCATCGCCTCGTTCATCCTGGCGGTCGGAACCTGGCCGTATCTGTTCGCCATCAACGTCCCGCTCGGCGTCGTCACGCTGGCGCTGGGCTGGCGCTTCCTGCCACACACCCGGCCCGCGGTGCACGCTTTCGACTGGCTGAGCGCCGCCCTGAGCGCGATTGCGTTCGGCTTCGGCATCAGCGCGATCGACAGCGCCGGCCATGGCGAGGCGCTGTATCTGTGCGCGCTGGAATTCGCCATCGCCGTGGTCGCCTCGCATTTGCTGTACCGGCGGCAGTTGAACCTGCCCTCGCCGCTGCTGCCGGTCGACCTGCTGCGAATCCCGATCTTCGCGCTGTCGATCGGCACCTCGATCGCCTCGTTCTGCGGCCAGATGCTCGCCTTCGTCGCGATGCCGTTCTACCTCGAAAGCCATTTCGGCTATTCGGCGGTGCAGATCGGCCTCCTGATCACGCCCTGGCCGATCGCGGTCGCCTTCGCCGCCCCGCTCGCCGGCTGGCTGGTCGAGCGCTATCCGGCCGGCCTGCTCGGCGGCATCGGCCTTTTGATCTTCGCGGCCGGATTGGGCACGCTGGCGTTCATGCCGGCCAATGCGACCCCGATCGACGTGATCTGGCGCATGGCGCTCGCCGGTGCCGGTTTTGGCCTGTTCCAGACCCCCAACAACCGCACCATGATCGCCGCTGCGCCGCGCGAGCGCTCCGGCGGCGCCAGCGGCATGCTGGGCACCGCCCGCCTGCTCGGCCAGACCATCGGCGCCGCTTTGGTGGCGCTGCTGCTGGCGCGCTTCCCGGCTGACGGCACAAGGCTCTCGCTGATGGTCGGCGTCGGCTTCGCGCTGGTCGGCGCCATGCTGAGCATGTTGCGGCTGTCCTCCACCGGCAGCCGCGGCGCCGAGCGGGTGCGCATCCAGGAGGGACAGCGGTTGAAGGGCGAGTGAGGCGATCCGTCGAGCAACAATCCGCCATGCGATTGCGCGACACACTCTGGGAGCAGCCGTCCCACCTCAGGTTCGAGCTTGGTGGCAACCCACAAGGTACGCGGCGATGCAGAACTTCAATCGAAGCGAATATACTCAGCTGAAGAAGTTCCTCTCGTTCTATGTTGAACGATACATGCCGATGCAGACTCTGCCGCCGGAGCAGCAGCCTCCGGCTGTCTTGGAGGCCATGGAAAAGAGAAGCCCTCGAATGGCTTTCCAGGGACTACGTCAAGCGATCAATGATTGCGTAGAACGTTCCTCGTTTTTTGATCCAGTTAAAGTTGCAAAATTGGATGCCGAGCTGATCAGCCGCGGGATCATCACGCTCTCAGAATTGCGCAAACGATACTCGCGAGGTTACGCCAATATCCTCAAGCGAGGGCGGATCAAGAACGATACCGAGTTCAATTTGCTTCAGAACGTCATCAACGATCCGACCGAAAAATCCCCTGACGAACTTGAACTGCTTGCAAAGTTGCTATCCGACTATGAGGGAGCTTAAGCAGGGGCTCAGCTAAAAGCCTGATGAGATTAGGTTGAGCTGGAACGGCGTCGGAAGGTCACCTCTCCCTTGGGAGAGGTCGATTTGCGCAGCAAATCGGGTGAGGGATTACGGTCTATCGAGAGAGCAAGAGCCCTCACCCGGATTGCTTCGCAATCCGACCTCTCCCCGGCGGGGAGAGGTGAAGCAAGGCGGCGCCGAGCCGATTCAATCAAGAACTCGCCTCCGGTTTAGCCGCCGCTATGCTCCGACGGTACGATGGCAAACAAAAAGGCCGGCTGTTGAGCCGGCCTTTTCGATTCACATTCGCTTTCGCTTCAGGCCTTGACCATCGGCCCCTTGGAGACCGGCCCCTTGGTGCCGCCTCCGCCGCCATTGTTCGGGCCACCCTTCGGCGGCTTGCGCTTGCGCGGCGGCAGGTTCTCGGGCTTCGGCGTGACCGGGCCCTCGACATACTCGAAGCCGATCTTGTCCTTGGCGGTCGCCTCGTCCTTGACCAGGATGACGCGGACGTGTCCGCCACCCTTGAGCTGGCCGAACAGCACCTCATCCGCGAGCGGCTTCTTGATGTGCTCCTGGATGATGCGCGCCATCGGACGCGCGCCCATCTGCTCGTCATAGCCGTGCTCGATCAGCCAGGCCTTGGCGGGCTCCGACAGTTCGATCGTGACGTCGCGGTCGGCGAGCTGCGCCTCGAGTTGCAGCACGAACTTCTCGACCACCATGCCGATGACGTCGGCATTGAGGTGCGCGAACGAGACGATCGCATCCAGCCGGTTGCGGAACTCCGGCGCGAACTGCCGGTTGATCGCCTCGTGGTCGTCGCCTTCCCGCTTCGAGCGCGTGAAGCCGAAGGCCTGCCGCGCGAGATCGGCCGCGCCCGCATTCGTGGTCATGATCAGGATCACGTTGCGGAAGTTGACCTGCTTGCCATTGTGGTCGGTGAGCCGGCCGTGATCCATGATCTGCAACAGCACGTTGTACAGATCCGGATGCGCCTTCTCGATCTCGTCGAGCAGCACCACGCAATGCGGATGCTGGTCCACGCCATCGGTGAGCAGGCCGCCCTGGTCGAAGCCGACATAGCCGGGAGGCGCGCCGATCAGGCGCGACACGGTGTGCCGCTCCATGTATTCGGACATGTCGAAGCGCAGCAGCTCGACGCCGAGCGTCGCCGCCAATTGCTTCGCCACCTCGGTCTTGCCGACGCCGGTTGGACCCGAGAACAGATAGCAGCCGATCGGCTTCTCCGGCTCGCGCAGGCCGGCACGCGCCAGCTTGATCGATGCCGACAGCGACTCGATCGCCTTGTCCTGACCGAACACCGTGCGCTTCAGGGTCTGCTCGAGATGCTTGAGCACCTCGGCATCGTCCTTCGACACGCTCTTCGGCGGGATCCGCGCCATGGTCGCGATCGTGGTCTCGATCTCCTTGATGCCGATCGTCTTCTTGCGCTTGTTCTCGGCAACCAGCATCTGCGCCGCGCCGGACTCGTCGATCACGTCGATCGCCTTGTCGGGCAGCTTGCGGTCGTGGATGTAGCGCGACGACAGCTGCACCGCCGCCTCGATCGCCTCATTGGTGTACTTCAGCCGATGGTAATCCTCGAAGTAAGGCTTCAAGCCCTTGAGGATCGCGATGGCGTCTTCCACCGTCGGCTCGTTGACGTCGATCTTCTGGAAGCGCCGCACCAGCGCGCGGTCCTTCTCGAAGTGCTGACGATATTCCTTGTAGGTGGTCGAGCCCATGCAGCGGATCGTTCCCGAAGCCAGCGCCGGCTTCAGCAGATTGGATGCATCCATCGCGCCGCCCGACGTTGCACCGGCGCCGATCACGGTGTGGATCTCGTCGATGAACAGGATCGCGTTCGGATGCGCCTCCAGTTCCTTGAGGACCTGCTTCAGCCGCTCCTCGAAGTCACCGCGATAGCGCGTGCCGGCGAGCAGCGTGCCCATGTCGAGCGAGAACACGGTCGCAGCCGCGAGCACCTCGGGCACATCGCTGTCGACGATGCGCTTGGCGAGGCCTTCGGCGATCGCGGTCTTGCCGACGCCGGCTTCACCGACGAACAGCGGATTGTTCTTCTGGCGGCGGCACAAGACCTGGATCGCACGGTTGATCTCGGCATTGCGGCCGATCACCGGATCGATCTTGCCGTCGCGCGCCTTCTTGTTGAGGTTGACGCAATAGGTCTCGAGCGCCTCGCCCTTCTTCTTGGCGTCCTCGTTGCCCTTGGTCTCGGTTTCCTCGTCGACGCCGCGCACCGGCCGCGCCTCGGAGACGCCGGGCCGCTTGGCGATGCCGTGGCTGATGTAGTTCACCGCGTCGTAGCGCGTCATGTCCTGCTCTTGCAGGAAATACGCGGCGTGGCTCTCGCGCTCCGCGAAGATCGCGATCAGCACGTTGGCGCCGGTCACTTCCTCGCGTCCCGACGACTGGACGTGAATCACCGCGCGCTGGATCACGCGCTGGAACCCGGCGGTCGGCTTCGCGTCGTCGGCGCCGTCGGTCACCAGGTTTTCGAATTCGGTCTCGAGATAGTTGACGAGGCTGGTCCTGAGCTTGTCGAGATCGACGCTGCAGGCCCGCATCACCGCCGCCGCATCCGAGTCGTCGATCAGCGACAGCAGCAGATGTTCCAGCGTCGCGTATTGATGGTGACGCTCGTTCGCGATCGCCAATGCACGGTGCAGCGATTGTTCAAGGCTTTGAGAAAAAGTTGGCATTCGCGTCCTCTATGGCCCCCGGCCATCATGATCGCCATTACCGGGTCAGGCAATAACAACCTTCGTGATCGCCTCTGATATAGTTACGACGGATCGTGGCGAAAGACCGGCCCCGATGCGATGGTTTTCCTCTAAATTGCAGGCATCGGCACGCCGCATCCGGCCACACCCCGTGAGCATACGGGACGTGCGTTTCCGTCATAAAACGCGATGCAAGACCCGTTCCGCTTGCCGCGGCGGATCAATCGTTCCAGCGAACTATTTCTTTTCCATCACACATTGCAGTGGATGCTGATGCTTGCGCGCGAAGTCCATGACCTGCGTCACCTTGGTCTCGGCGATCTCATAGGTGAACACGCCGCACTCGCCGATCCCGTGATGGTGAACGTGCAGCATGATCTGGGTCGCCGCTTCCGCGTCCTTCTGGAAGAATCGTTCCAGCACGTGGACGACGAACTCCATCGGCGTGTAGTCGTCGTTCAGGATCAGGACGCGATACAGGTTCGGGCGCTTGGCCTTCGGCTTGACCTTGGTGATGACCGAAGTCGATGGACCGTTGCCCGCGCCGTTGCGGTTGTCGTCATTGTTCATGTTCGGCGCCGGCGCGGCGGACACCGCCGGCGTGGACGAAACCGGTTCGGAAATCAGGACTGTCGACGTGGATCGCAACATTGGCTCAGGCGTTCGAATTCCCCGGGGGAACCGGATGACGATTGGAAGGTGGCTGCGATCACCGCAAGGTCGATCGCGGAGCCCCCAGCAATGCTTTCCAGATTGCCGCTCCCGGTTCGATCCGGCGGCCGGATCGACCACCCGAATATGGGCCTCGGGAGGCCCTGCCGCAAGCGCAGAACCGCCGCGGCCCACCGGTCCGATTCCCGGCGCGACAACCTCGGCAAGGTTAACCATTTCTGGCTGATTTGACAAAGGAGTCGGACATCCGGTTTAGCGGGCATTGAGGATAGCGGGTGCTTTTGCCCTGCTTTTAATCCTCCGCCGGGCCAGCGGCGGGGTTTACGGGCCCCGATTCACTTTCTGTTTAGCCGCGCTCGTCGAGATGGCCGCGCAATCCATTTCGATGAGAGCGTCATGCTTGGTTCAGCCATTTTCGATCGCGTTCGCGCGGCTGCCCGCCGGTTTTCCAGGGCGACTGACGGCAATGTCGCAGTGATCTTCACCCTCGCGCTGCTACCGATCTTCGCCTTCGTGGGCGCCGCGGTCGACTACACCCGCGCCAACAACGCCCGTACCTCGATGCAGTCGGCGCTGGATTCCACCGCGCTGATGCTGTCCAAGGACCTGACCATGGGCGTCATCAAGCCCGCGGATATCCCGAGCAAGGCCCAGAACTACTTCAACGGCCTCTACACCAACAAGGACGGCCAGGGCGCGACCGTCCAGGCCACCTACACGACCGCCACCGCGAATTCCGCGGCGACCATCCTGCTGAGCGGCTCCGGCTACATCAATACCTATTTCGTGCAGGTCGCCGGCCTTCCCTCGACGATGAATTTCGGCACCACGACGACCACCACCTGGGGCAACGTCAAGATGCGCGTCGCGCTCGCGCTCGATAATACGGGCTCGATGCGGGACAATGGCAAGATTACCGCGTTGCGAAACGCGGTGGCCGGCACCGGCGGCCTGATCGACCAGCTGAGCGCACTCAGCAAGAACAACGGCGACGTCTATATCTCGGTCATCCCGTTCGCGAAGGTCGTCAACCTCGGCTCCAGCAACTATGGCCAGAACTATCTCGACTGGACCGACTGGCTCAATCCGCCGACCACACAGCCCAACAACGGCAGCACCCAAGCGAGCCTGCCGATGAACTGGCATGCAGTCGGACCCGGCGCGCGATGCCCGTGGACCAACGGCAGCGGCGGCTTCACCTGCACGAAGAGCCCGACCAGTTCGTCCAGCACGACCTACATCCCCTCGAGCGGGACGTATTCGGGCTACATTTGCCCGAGCGTCGATTACAATTCGCACACGCTTTACAATGGCTGCTGGGTCAGCACGCAAGTCGGCACCGGCGTGTTCTGCTCCGGCTCGAACTCGTGTGCATGCCCGACGGATTCCACGGGCAATGCGGTGTCCGGCTGCATCTGCAAAACTTCCGGTGGCGTCTACCAGTGTACCGGCAAGCTCTATACGCACGACTGGACCCAGCCGGGGCCCAACGACAACATCAACAACAAGAACCAGCCCCGGGTCAGCGCCGTGGTCGGATGGACCAACAACCAATGGACGTCGACCAACAAGACGCCGACGGTGGTGAACAACTGGCAGCAGCCATCCACCAACCCGATCAGCAATTGGACGGGCTGCGTCACCGACCGCACCCAGCCGAATGATGCGACCGGCGTGCTGCCGACGTCGTCGGACGTCACCACGCTGTTCCCGGCCAACGAATACTACGAGAACAGCACCGCCTATTGTAACAGCAGTGTCTCGACGCCGCTCGGGCCCGTCATCCCGCTGAGCTACGACTGGAGTTCGCTGAAGAACGCGGTCAACGCGATGCAGCCGACCGGCGGCACCGACCAATCGGTCGGGCTCGCCTGGGCATGGCAGTCGTTGCTGGTCGGCGGCCCGCTCAACACGCCGGCGGAGGACTCCAACACGACCTACAACCGGGTCATCATCCTGCTGTCCGACGGTCTGAACACCGAGGACCGCTGGCCCGACTATGGCGACGGCAGCTCGCAGGCCTCGGGCAATCCGATCGATGCCAGGCAGACGCTGCAATGCCAGAACCTCCAGGCCGCGAAGGATTCCAAGGGCCTGCCGATGTACACGATCTACACCATCCAGGTGAACACGAGCTCGCCCGCCGATCCGACCTCGACCGTCCTGAAGAACTGCGCCAGCAGCCCGGACAAGTTCTACATGCTGACCAGTTCGACCCAGATCCTGACGACCTTCAACACGATCGGCACCGCGCTGAGCAAGCTGCGACTGGCGAAGTAATCCGCGCACGCCCGGCACAACAAAAAAGCCCGGCCGCAGCGGCCGGGCTTTTCGCTTGTCTCGATCGGCTGGGCTTACTGAGCCGGCGCGAACTTGGAGACCAGGCCTTCATAGGGCTTGAAGGTCTGCTTGGCGCAGTCGCTGTACAGGCCGGCGATCTTCTGCGATTCCGCGACGAAGGTCTCGTAGGACGAGCGCAGGTATTCGGTCTGCGCCTCGAGCGCCTTGTCCAGCGACTTCACGCCCGACAGCTTCTCGACGAACGACTTGGTGTCCTCGAAGGACTTCTTGGCGTAGTCGCCATAGGCGGTGGCGATGGCCTGGACGCCGCTCTGCAGATTGTTCGCGGACGCGGTGACCGACTCGAAATGCTCTTTGCCGTAGTTCTGAATGTCTTCGATCTTGACCATGGATGGAATTCCTTTTCCCAGACTCTAAAGGCGTAAAATTCCCATTGCCGGGAAGCTCCCGGCCCCCTGACGTCGATCGGAATATCGCATCGCACAATTATGTCAACAAATATTGTGCGACGCACAATGACAATCGCCCGAATCTTGGGCATTTGCGATAAACCCCGGGGGACCGCGCAACGGTTGCTTAATCTTTTGGAAACTCGGGCCGCCTAACCTGATTCCTGGACTTTGTTCGCCTTCCGACAAGCAGCCTAGAAACCTGTTTGTGAACAACATCTTAGCTAGAAGAGCGACCTGAGCCGCCATGAGGGCCGATGGACCTGCCCGAAGTGGTTCGTTGCGCAGGCAAGGATCGACGGCCGCCGGGCACAATTTCGCCCCACGAGCCGGTGATCAAGAACAGAACTTGGGACGGGGAAGTAGATGCTTCGAACAACCTTTGCCTCCTCGCGGGCGCTGCGAGTTGGCGTTCTTGGGCTCGTGACCGTCACGACGGCGATCCTGATCACGAGTGACAGCGCCGAGGCGCGCCGTCACCGCCGCCACGCTGCGCGTCACCATCACAGCGAGTCCGCGCGCGAAAGCTACAGCCCGCAATTCGCCTCGATCATCGTCGACGGCAACACCGGTTCGGTGCTCACGTCCAACAGTCCCGACGGTCTGCGGCACCCCGCTTCGCTCACCAAGATCATGACGCTCTATCTGCTGTTCGAGCGCCTCGAGTCCGGCAAGATGAAGCTCGACACCGAGATGCCGGTTTCCGAGCATGCGTCCGAACAGGACCCGACCAAGCTCGGCCTGCGCCCCGGCCAGACCATCAAGGTCGAAGACGCCATCAAGGGCTTAGTCACCCGCTCCGCCAATGACGCCGCGGTCGTGATCGCCGAAGCGATCGGCGGCAGCGAAGATGATTTCGCGCGGATGATGACCCGCAAGGCCCGCGCGCTCGGCATGAGCCGGACCACCTATCGCAACGCCTCGGGCCTGCCCAACGACGAACAGATCACCACGGCGCGCGATCAATCGACGCTTGGCCGCGCCATCCAGGATCGCTTCCCGCGCTACTACCGCTACTTCTCCACCACCGCCTTCAATTTCCGCGGCCGCACCATCACCGGCCACAATCACCTGCTCGGCAGTGTCGACGGCGTCGACGGCATCAAGACCGGTTACACCCGCGCCTCCGGCTTCAACCTCGTGACCTCGATCCACCGTGGCAACCGCTTCCTGGTCGGCGTGGTGCTCGGCGGCCGCAGCGGCGGTTCGCGCGATGCCATCATGCGCAACCTGCTGGCCGAGAACATCGGCAAGGGCGGCACCACGCGCACTGTTGCTGCGATCACCGAGCGCAACCCGGCCGATGCCAATGTCGAAGTCGCCGACGCGGACAATGGACGCGGCGCGGACGTCTCGCCGGTCGCAGCGTCGGAGCCCGCGGCGGCGACTTCGACATTGGCAT